>JAUNGB010000181.1 GCA_030524715.1 Eubacteriales bacterium
GTAGACACTTCTTTTACCATCTCTCATTTGACTTAAACGCTTTTTTTAACGTCTCTCATTTGACATAATTCCTTGTCATTTTGGCAAATATTCTTGTCATTTTTACTATAGCATTGACAAAGATAGTTGTCAACATATCTTTTATTTTATAAATAATCGAATTATTTTCAAAATATATTAAAATATTATCTTATTAAAAACACTCTCCATCAAAAAATCATCCAATAAAAAGCAGTTTTTTAAAATCGCCCGACAAAATATCATTTAACAAAAAGTCACCTGACAAAAGGCTGCCAAATAAAAAAGACCGATATCATTTAAGATACCAGTCTTTTTCGCATCTTTTCTGTTGTAAAACATAAGAATGCTTATCTGCCTTCACGGAATGCCTCCTGCGAACAGCAGTTGTTTATCTGCCCATCTTTGTTGCAAATTTCTTCAGTTCCTCCGGAATATGGATCGTCTGTGGACATACCTTCTCACAGCTATGACATGCGATACAGCATTCCGGCTGTTTGTCCGGATCGACAGATGCCAGCGACATTGAGGCGATGAATGTACCTGAGCCCGCAACCATAGCCTCATTGTAAAGCTTCAGAAGGAACGGAATATCCAGATTCTTCGGGCAATGGGTCACACAGTAATGGCAGCCTGTACATGGAACAGTGGTTTTGCTGATCATATCGTCCGCAATGCTGAGGATCAGTTCCTGTTCCTGTTCATTTAAAGGCTTCAGCGTCTCATAGGTTGCGATATTAGCCTTAACCTGCTGAAGATTCGACATACCGGATAAGGTCACGGTTACCTCAGGGATCGACTGCAGGAAACGGAATGCCCATGCGGGAACGTCTTCATCCGGACGTGCCGCTTTCAGCTTCTGGGTTGCTTCCTCAGAAAGGGACGCAAGCTGTCCGCCTCTCACGGGTTCCATAACCCAGACAGGGATATTCCATTTTTTCAGAAGCTCTACCTTACCCTTGGCGTCCTGGAACTTATAATCAAAATAGTTCAGTTCGATCTGGCAGAATTCCATGTCCTTGCCATACGCATCCAGGAATCTGGTAATACAGTCAATATTGCCGTGGGCAGAGAATCCAAGGTGTTTGATACGCCCGTTTTTCTTCTGCTCGATCAGATAGTCATAAATACCGTACTTCGGATCCAGATATGCGTCGATATTCATCTCGCACACATTGTGGAAGAGATAGAAGTCAAAATATTCCACCTGGCATTTCTTCAGCTGTTCTTCAAAGATTTCCCGGACCTTCGGCATATTTGTAAGGTCATAGCCCGGAAACTTGGAAGCAAGGTAAAAGCTGTCTCTGTCATAGTTCTTTAATAACTCGCCCACAACAAGCTCCGACTGACCGCCATGATAGCCGTATGCGGTATCATAGTAATTTATTCCGGACTTCATGCAATAATCGATCATCTCCCTTGCCGCATCCGTATCGATCTTACTGTCATCGCCTTCCAGAACAGGCAGTCTCATATTTCCCATTCCAAGAGCAGACAGTTTCATTCCCTGAAAATCGTTGTAAATCATAGTGATATCCTCCTTTTATTTTACTTCATTTTTTCATCATTGTTTTGCTTCATCCCAGACTAATTTTCCGGTTTGGACGGCCTCCTCATACCTTCTGATCTTGTAGTCCAGCTTTTCAAGAGCAATCTCATATTTTCTCTTTGTTTCCAGAATATCCGCCCGAACCTCCTTAAGAAGATCGCATCTGGCGCCGAAGGTCTCGTCGCCCTGCTGGTACAATTTCACATATTCACTGAGTGTTTCAACCGGCATTCCGGCATCCCGGAAACAGATCGCATTCTGAACCCATTCCAGATCCTCGTCATTGTAATCCCGGATACCTCCCGGCGTTCTATGTACTTCCGGAATCACGCCAACTCTTTCATAGTATCTAAGGGTATCGGCAGATATACTGTATTTTTCACATACTTCCCTGATCGTCATAGCAATCACCTCCCTGCATACGCCTTTCCGTATATTGTACACCTTGGAGCGTACTCCAAGTCAAGAGTCTTTACGATAAATCACTGCCCAAAATGTAAAAAATGGAGTCAGAATGTGAAGGATGAGTCTTGAATCTTGACTTTTCCGATACGAATGTTATAATCAAGTTAGTTATCACAAACAAGCGTATCATTACACTAATCCAGCAGTAATAAGTGTTTATTACCTGCAAATTAATGCAATGATGTACGAAAGTGTATCTGAAAATTTTCAAACACACTCTCGCATAAAGATCTTCAGACACAGAAAGGAGTTTGAGTATGATCAATTATATTATTATAGCAATTCTGGTTGTCGTGCTTTATTTTGCCTTGCGTTCAGGCGCCAATCATTTCCGCGGGCAGGGCGGATGCTGCGGCGGAAGCACTTATAAGGCACACCCCAAAAAGCTGAAGACAGTTATCGGCAAAAAGACGGTCACTGTAGAGGGAATGAGCTGCCAGAATTGTGTGAACAGGGTTATGGAAGCAGTCAATTCCATCGACGGCGCTTCCGCTGTTGTTAAGCTGAAAAAAGGCGTGGCAGTCGTTTCCCTGGAACACCCGATCAGCGACGAGATCATCAAAAACGCCATTGAGAATGCCGGATATAAGGTAACGGGAATACAGGAAAAAGCCGCGTAGGAATATCATATGCAGTGGGTGGCTTGCCACCCACTGTTTTTCCTTGGCCTAATTTCAATTCTCTTCTTGTTTTCGATTCATTACACATATGGATAAATTTCCCAACTAAACCGGGAGCCTCCGGAAACTATCCCTTTCTATCCTACGACTTTTGGAAATGGCTCTTAAAAAGGCACCGACTGCACCAAAAACTAATATTTCTGGATTTATCCGGAACAATTGAATACCTTTTTACTCCCAGTTAAGTACCCCGATTCACGAATTATTTCTTCATCAGCTTAAGCATTTTTAAATAAATACGGCAATTCTAGTGATTAAAGTCATAGGAAAGTGCTTTCTTCAAAACTGCCACCGCTACGATTCCTTTGACCGCAGCAAACCTTCAGTTTTCCCTGGCGAATATTCTTCTGCTGATAACACATGGTTTAATGCACTGGCCGAAGCCGTCTATATTCCTTTTACTTCACTCATCTATGCTCTTATCCTATCATAAGCCATCGCTAAAACTTCCTAAACACAGATTAACCCCTTCTGTTTTCTAAGCAAAAGCCCCTTCTGTCAGCAAACCTGCTTCCAGAGGGAGCTTTCAATTCCATAAAGCCTATACCATGATCTCTTCCTGTAGGATATTTTATAATTCATCTGCCTGTTTCAACACAATTTTCTCTAATTCTGTGCTGATGTAAAACCCTCTCTGTTTCATCTCCATGATTACCGGAGACACATT
>JAUNGB010000182.1 GCA_030524715.1 Eubacteriales bacterium
AAAATATTCCGGCAGGGAATACGGTATTCTCTGCCGGATTTCAGAATTACAGATGCGGGAGATTTTTTCTGTAATTTCTCAGATCTTCTTCGCTGACTTCGGAAATGATTTTATCAAATGTTTCCAATAATTTCGGCTTATCTTCCGGCAAATGTCCTCTGAGCTGGAAAGCATTGGAAGCTCCCATTGCGGCGAAATAGGTGGATATATTCAGATTTTCCACAAGTGTACGGATTTCACGGTATTTTTCCAGTTCACTCTCTTCCTGCCAGTTTCCGTTTTGGATTTCCTGATATAAATCGGATTCCGGATAAACCGTCAGCATATTCGGGCCAATCAGGAACGGATGAAGCTGATTGAATATTTCTGCGGATAATTTTGCTCCGGTTTCGCCGTGTCCCTTACCGGAAATACTGGTCAGATAGAAGAAACCATATTCGATACCGGTCTGCTCTAATCTTTTGCATTGGGTTAGAATATCCCTGGAAGTATACCCTTTACGCATAAAGGCAAGTGCATCATCATCTCCTGTTTCTACTCCGATGGTCAGCCCGGCGTATCCTGCCTGCCGAAGCCGGATCAGTTCATCGTCTGTCTTATTTACGGAATCCGTAATGCGGGCGAAGCATCCAATGGATTTAACAGAAGGGAAATACTTGTGAATGAGGGATGCAATTCCAAGTAATTTTTCTGTTTTCAGGACAAATGGATTGGCTCCTGTTAAGAAAACACGGTGAATTGGCTCCGGTTTTTCTTTTTCCCGCAGACGGGTTAACATTTTTGAATAGGGATTTGTACGCAGAACCTGAGCTTCCAGTAAGTCGCCTTCTATGTCTTCCATAGGTGACATTCTGAATTTGAACGGCAAATCACTGTACAGGGTACAGAACTTGCACTTATGATGGGTACAGCCCGCTGTTACTTCCAGCAGAAGCGAGTCTGCTTCATAGGGCGGACGCCAGATTGTTCCTGTGTAATGCATGATAACCACCTCAAATCAAATTAAGATTATGTACAGGCAACGAGGCAAACCTGTACATTGCTGTCCCGTTAGGATGATTATAGCAAAGCACGCCAAAAAGAAAAGTACTGTACTTTTTTGCAGTACCTTTTATTTTGCGCAGAATAGGGTATGATGTTGAGGAGGAGATGTGAAAATGAGAAAAAAGGGATTGATGAAAATGATCCCGAAAATTTTGCGCTGGATTCCTTTTCACTGGAGCTGTTCGAGGATATCAGCTACATCATGGCAAAGCACGCGGATCCGCAGGGTGTTCCGGATACGCCGGATGAATGGCTTGACCAGTTCGGGACTTTTTCCATTTATCAGGTGCTTCCGGAGATTATCGAGCTTTGGGGCCTGAATGTGCAGACGCAGGTGGAGAGTAAAAAAACTTCGAGCGACTGACCGGGAAATGACAACGCTGCTCTTACTTCTAAGGGCGGTTCAGCTGGGAGTGCATATCAGCGAGATGGACTTGCTGACCATCGGCGAGATCAATGATATGTACACAGAGATGCAGCGGGATGAGGAACCTCATGACCAGATCGCAAGACAAGATGATATGGACAAATTTTTATTAAAATCGGCTAATAAAAATAACTGCCGAAATTAGTTGAAATATTCCTTTAGATAGTGTATAGTATAGGCGGAGGTGATTCATGTGAACGCAATCGCTGAAAACAAGAAGTTTATCACAACCGCTGAACTAAAGGATATGGGCTATTCATATTACAAGATTGGTAAGCTTGAAGAGCAGGGCATACTCTCACGTGTAAACCGGAGCACTTATGAGAACCTTACCTATAAGGGTGATGAGAACGACTTCTTCAGCGCGGAAGCTTTTGTACCGAATGGTGTTATATGCCTGATGAGTGCAGCACGGTATTACGAACTCACCAATTTCCTGCCTGATGCCGTGGATGTCGCTATTGAAAGGAAGAAAAAGGTTAATACGCTGCCGGAATGGCCTGAGATCAGGATTTTTTATTTTGATACATCTCGGATGAATATCGGAGTAACTGAAGTCAGAGACGGCGATAACTGCTTCCACATCTTTGATATCGAGAAAACTGTGGTCGATATCGTTTACTACAGGAACAAGATCGGAATTGAGGAGACATCTGAGGTGCTCAGGAATTATCTTAAGCGTAGGGACAGGCAGATTGACAGGCTTTATGCCTATGCAAAACGTCTGCGCTGCGAGAAGATCGTAAGAACTTATCTGGAGGTGCTTGTGTAATGAATGCTGATTCAGTAAAGGCGAGACTTAAGAACTTCGCAGTAAAAAACGGCTGTACTTTTCAGGAAGCCCTTACCTATTATGGACTTGAGAGGACAATCTACCGCATTTCCGTGTCCAAATATGCGGAACAATTTGTCTTAAAGGGCGGAATCTTTTTGTATGCGGTATTTGATCGCAAGTATGAACGGGCAACGACGGATGTGGATTTGCTTGCAAGGCGTATATCCAATAGCGGTGAGGAAATGAAGAATGTGTTCCGGGATATTCTATCGATTGATATTGATGATGCACTAATATTTGACACAGACTCCATAACTGTGGAGGACATAACAGAGTTTAAGGAATACCATGGTCTTCATATTTCGGCTGTAGGGTATCTTGACCGGACGAAGATTCCGGTTGGCATTGATATCGGCTTTGGAGATGTGATCTATCCTGATGCAGTGAAAATTGATTTCCCTGTTATACTTGATATGGATCCTCCGAGAGTAAACGCCTACTCGCTGGAATCATCCATTGCGGAGAAGCTGGAAGCTATCATACATAACGGATATCTGAACAGCAGATATAAGGATTTTTATGACATCTATGTTCTTTCCCAAAAGTATGAATTCTCTTATGAAGAGCTTCGGAATGCTGTCGTGGAGACCTTTGAGAATAGGAAGACACAGATGACAATGGATTCTGCTGCATTCGGGGATGAGTTCCTGAATGATCCGATGCATCAGACAAGATGGAACTCATTCCTGAAAAAGAAAAAGGCACTTATCCAGGTATCCATGACAGATATGATGGTCCGGATAAAAGTGTTTGTACGTCCGCTGCTTGAAGGAACAGTGAAAGCAAAATGGAATCCTGAAAAGGGAATTTGGGACAAATAGACCGCAAAGTGGGGGATGCAAATTGCGGGAATGAATTTATCTGCTGTGGTAAATATGATGATAAAGCAGATCATTCTTACAGAAAACATTCCATTTGAAGTGAAAATAAACCATTCAGCATATTCAGCGTCAGAGGTAATTAAGGAAGTATGTCAGATTCCTGTCAGGCCAGGCAGCAGAAATCTTTGGAAAATTGAAAGAAGAAGATTACCTGCAGGGGTTAGAGGAAGAAGATCTCA
>JAUNGB010000010.1 GCA_030524715.1 Eubacteriales bacterium
GCGGACAAACGGTTTTCAAGACCGCCTCGTTATGACCACTTCGATATCTCTCCAAGTGCGGCTGAACCGCTGTTTATCAGCTTGTCTCTGTCAGCGCAAGTTGTATTCTATCATCAAATTCATCCCGTGTCAACACATATTTTTTGTTTTTTTACATATTTTTTCCTGCCGGAGAAACGCTTCCGCCACTGCCATATCCTCCGGAGTAGTAATTTTGATATTCTGGTAAGAGCCTTCTTCAAGACGGACCTTCACTCCTGTTTCCTGCTCCACCACCATGGCGTCATCTGTAATTCCTGACATATCCCGGCAGCGGATACTTTCATGGGCTTTGCGGATCAAAGGATAGCTGAAGATCTGCGGGGTCTGTATTGTCCATACCCGACTTCTTTCCGGCGTTTCTCCCACAAACCCCTGTGGATCCGCAAGCTTTACCGTATCCTTTGAGGGCATCCCGATAACGCAGGCTCCTGTTTCCTGTGCGCCGACGAATCCTCTTTCCAGAATATCCTCTGTAATAAACGGCCTTGCGCCGTCATGGATAAACACATAATCGCAGGTCCCGCAGGCAAGAAGTCCTTCGTATACCGAATCATAGCGTTCTTTTCCGCCTGCGATCACCTTTGATACCTTTGTAAATTCAAACTTTTCCACAATCTCCTGCGCGCAATAAGTAATGGACTCTTCCCCTGTCACCAGTATAATTTCCTGAATCAGCGGGCTTTCCTGAAAACAGCGCAGGGAATAATACAATACCGGGCGTCCCTGAAGCATCAGAAACTGCTTCTGTATCTTACTGTTCATTCTCTTTCCCTGACCTGCCGCAAGGACGATTGCCGTACATTTTATCTTTTCCATAATTCCTCCCAGATAAGTTAAGGATCCAACCAGTACATCATTGCACTTATTACTTTAAAATTGGAGTATGAAGCGATATGCCGGTCAGCGCTCTCCCAATTTCAGATTCGGTACTGCGTTCAGGTCCCATCCGTGGCGGGTTCCCTTCTGATACTCATAATAGGCTGCCACTCCGATCATCGCCGCATTATCTGTGCAGAAAATAGGCGACGGACGGTAAAAACGGTATCCATTGGCTTTGCATGCCTGCTCCATTGCCCCTCGCAGAGTCCCATTAGAGGCAACTCCTCCGGCGATGGCAACCTTATCCATGCCGTAATCCTTTGTGGCAAGCATCGTGTGCTCTACCAGAACGTCTACCACCGCCTTCTGGAAGGATGCGGCCAAATCCGCACGGTTTACCTCTTCCCCTTTCATCTGCGCATGATTCAGATAGTTTAAAACAGCGGATTTTACACCGCTGAAGCTGAAATCATAGGGACAATCCCCCACCTTGGCGCGGGGAAAGACGATAGCATCAGGATTTCCCTCTTTAGAAAGCTTATCGATCTTCGGGCCGCCGGGATATCCCAGGCCGATAGCACGGGCAACCTTATCAAAGGCTTCTCCTGCCGCATCATCTCTGGTTCTTCCTAAAATGTCGAACTCTCCGTAATCCTTCACAATTACAAGATGGGTATGCCCTCCAGATACGATCAGGCACAAAAACGGCGGCTCCAGATCAGGGTGTTCAATATAGTTGGCAGAAACATGGCCTTCAATATGATGTACTCCTACCAGCGGCAGTTTTTTAGCATAGGCGATCGCCTTTGCCTCCGCAACGCCTACAAGAAGAGCCCCCACCAGCCCGGGACCGTAGGTTACGCCCACAGCGTCAAGATCATCCAGCGTCACGCCTGCCGCCTGCAGTGCCTCTTCGATTACCTGATTAATTTTTTCGATATGCTTACGGGAGGCGATCTCAGGTACAACTCCCCCATATAATTTATGAAGCTCGATCTGTGAAGAAATTACATTAGATAAAATCGTCCTGCCGTTTTTCACAACGGAAGCTGCCGTTTCATCGCAGGAGCTTTCGATCGCCAAAATCAATGTGTCCTTCATACTACTCTTCCTCATCCTCAAAATTTAATTCTACAGATTTGCCGTCCTTGCCCGGATACGCATTGGGAAAGATCCCGTGCACCATATCCATATATTCCTCCGGCCGGATCAGCGACGGGCTGTAATGTGTCAGCCACATTTCCTTTACCCCGGCGTCTCTTGCCAGAACCGCCGCCTCTTTAAAGGTCATATGCTTATAGCCTTTTGCCTTATCAACCTTATCTTCCTCCCCGTACATCCCTTCACAGATAAAAAGATCGGACTCTCTTGCATTACGCAAAATAGACTCTGTAGGGCGGGTATCCGTTGTATAAGTAAGCTTAATCCCCTTTCGCTGCGGTCCCAGAACCATGTCAGGGGTATAGATTCTGCCATCAGCCTCTATTGTCTGTCCCTTCTGTAAAGGATTCCAGAATTTCAGAGGAATTTCATGTTCTCTTGCACTCTCCGGTGAAAACTTCCCTTTACGGAGAATTTCCAGAGTATATCCATAGCAAAGCACATTGTGGTTTACCTTAAAAGCCGTAATCCGGTATCCGTTCAGTTCCAGTACTTCCTCGGGCTTTGTAATTTCCACAAATTTAATCTCAAAAGGCAGCTCCGGCGCGATCACACGCAGGGCATTTACCACCCGCTCCAGTCCTTTCGGGCCAACCAGGGTCAGCGGCTCTGAACGGTCTGCATTTCCCATGGTCAAAAGCAGCCCCGGAAGCCCACTGATGTGATCGCCGTGATAATGAGTGAAGCAGATGACGTCAATGGGTTTAAAGCTCCACCCCTTTTCCTTAATGGCAATCTGGGTTCCCTCGCCGCAGTCGATCAGAAGGCTGCTTCCATTATACCGCGTCATCAAAGCAGTCAGCCATCTTCTGGGCAGGGGCATCATTCCTCCGGTTCCTACCAAACAAACATCTAACATAGTGTCCTCCATCGACCTTCCATATCGTTTTCTCTTCTCTATATCCGTTTATATCCATATTCCTATATCTATTTTTGTTAATTATCTTCCGTTTCCAAAGCATTTTCTCTATGATCCGTCTGCCGACGGCTTATTTTCGCTCTGTCTGTGGCAAATTTTAACACACTTACACCAGCAAAACAAGCGTAAAATATCCACAATCGGATACCCGGGATTTCTTCAGCGCTTTACCGGCGCCGCTGATTTTATGATAGCACAGACAGATCCTGATTGCCAGTATATCGCCGCGCCACTCTTGAAATAATAAGTGAAATGATGTACTATCTTAAGAATTCTTAAGATTTAGCTGAAGTATTTCTTAAGAACTGAGCGTTATTATAAAAAGGAATCCGTAATTACCTGCCTGCAGAATAGTTACGAAATTTTACCAATACTGTAGATTTTGAGGAGAGATTTGTTTATGAAAAGCACCCGTAAATTTACAAAAACCAACTTTTTTCAGCTATGTATTTTATTTGTTTTTATAGGGATTTTGCTGCTTTTTTCGGTTCCTGAAGGATGCCTTTTCGGCTCAGAAACAGACTGGTTCTGCCAGCATGTAGCCCTTGCGGATTACATGCGCCGGCACTTTTATGCTACCAGCGAATGGCTGCCGGACTTTTCCGGGCTTGGGGGAGGAAGCAATTTTTATAACATATCCTATTATGGCCTGTTAAGGCCGGATGTGGTTCTCTCTTATTTTCTGCCGGAAATTTCAATGGCAAATATCATTCAGGGATATGCCGTTCTGGAGATTTTCGCAGGTGCGGGACTGCTTTATTTCTGGCTTTGGAGAAAGGGAATCCGGGGTCATTCCTGCTTTATCTCCGGAATGCTCTATAGCTGCGCCAACTGCCTTTTCCAGGCTCATCGGCAGATCATGTTTGTGGATTATCTGCCCTTTTTGATCCTGTCCCTGATGGCAATTGACTCTATGATTGAAAAGCTTGCAAAAGAGCAGAACAGAATGCTTCACTCCGGCTTCTTCCACCCCCAAAAGAGACGGAGCCGACTTGCATTTCCCTATGCAGGTCTGACAGTTTCCCTGTTTTTGATCCTTCTGCACAGTTTCTATTTTTTCCCTGCATGCTTTGCCGCATGCACCCTGTATTTCTTCTTTGAAATGAGAAATACAGGCAGGGATCAGAAATTAACCGACGGAAACTATAAATTAAAGAAGGGCGCCTTTTCCTTTCTAAAAAAGGAATTTTTCAGCTCACGGACAGGCCATGCATGGATCAAATACCTACTTTCTGCGGCAACCTCCGTATGTCTTTTCATGGCGATCCTGCTGCCTACAGGCCTTGCGATCCTAGAGAATAAAAAGGATGTAAAAGCAGTGGATTTTTCACAGCTTCTTTCATTTAATCCCAGCCTGAACAGTCTTCTGTACAGCACATATGGATGCGGCCTTACGATACTTTGCCTGTATACTCTGCTTCTGAGTATCCGCCGGAAAAAAACACGGGTATTTGCATCACTCCTGTTCAGTTTTCTGTTTTTCCATGTATTTTACTGGATTTTAAACGGAACCCTGTATATAAGGCCAAAAAGCTTAATACCATTTGTTCCTCTTCTGTTGCTTTTGACAGCGCAGACGCTGGATGAACTGAAGGATAATACCACGCGCCACAGCATTCCCGCCGCTCTTTTATGCCAGATTCCGGTCTGGATACAGGCGGATATGTCTTCCACACGAACCGCCTCTTTGATGGTCATAGACGGCGGAATTCTCCTTTGTTATGCAGTCGCAGGAAGCATTCTCCAAAATCAGAGGGGCTCTTTGCAGCGGTTTCCGTGTAAAAGAAATGCTTTCAAAAGAGATTCTTTCATGAGATCCTCTCTTTTTTCCGCCGGATCTGCAGCGCAGGCGCCGCAGATCGCCTTCCGCTTTGCGCATGTTCTGCTGCTTTGTACCCTCCCTGCCCTCCTGTTCCTTGCAAAAGCCAGAACAGAAACCTTTGTCCCTGCTTCCACGGCTTCCCGGGAGGTCTTTTCCACCCGGGAAATATCGCAGCTTTATAAGAACCGTAATTACCGTCTGGATGTGCTGGAAAGCCCTACCACCCATGCCAATGCGGCAATAACCGGAAAGCAGCAAAAAAGCACCCTGTATTCGTCTGTCTCCAACAGTAATTATAATCATGTGTTTTATGATATCCTGAAAATGCCCGTCAGCATCCGCAACCGGGTTTCTGTCAACGCAGACGCCAATCCATTTCAGGAATACCTCATGGGAGTCCGATATATCTGTACTACCAAGGACAAGCTTCCTGCAGGATATACGCCCCTGCTTGAAAGAGACGGGCAGGTGATCGCCCAAAACGACCAGGTGCTTCCATTAGCCTACGGAAGCTCAGCGCTGCTTGATGAGAAACAGTTTAACGCACTCAGTTACCCTCAAAATCTCGATACACTGATGAACCGCACCATTGTTTCCGACGCCGGCAGCAGCAGCCTTTTTGCTCAAAACACAGCTTCCGGAAAGGCTACTTTGGCAGATAAAAAAGCCCGGAACTGTTACCAGCCCTATAAATCTCAAATGGAAGAATATGAGCTTCCCGAAGATCTTTTCAAACGGGGTGACAGCACACGGGAATTTACCGTTACCAGAGCTCTTCCCAGGACTGTCCGGGACGAAATTCTGCTGCTTTCCTTTGATGTGGAATACGCAGGAAAAAAGGATGTTTCCATTACGATCAACGGAATCCGCAACCGCCTGTCAGGCTCTGATGCGGCGTATCCGAACCATAACACGACCTTTACGTATATGATTTCTTCTGAGAAACCTCTGGATACACTGAAGCTTGAATTTTCCCCTGGAGATTACAGGCTTCACAACCTGAAGGCTTATACACTGCCCCTTCGTGCACTTTCTCACCCCGGAATCACACCCTTTACCTTCCGTAAAACAGAGGGAAAAGAGCTTTTAAACGGCACAATCTCCATGGAACAGGACGGGTATTTTGTAACTTCCTTCGCCTTTTCCAACGGATATCATATTCTGCTGGACGGGAAGAAGGTTTCGCCGGAAAGGGTCAACAAAGCCTTCGTGGGATTTCCGCTGAAAAAAGGGACGCACGAAATCGTTCTCACGTTCCATGCGCCCGGAAAAACAGCAGGAAGCCTCATAAGCCTCCTTGCTCTTTGTTATTTTTTAGTTGGATGTATACAGCCTCTGCTGTCAGCTTCGCGTCATCAGAACCGCATCCTCCACAGGGTCCGTGTAGTAACCTTTACGGATACCGTCACGGTGAAATCCCATGCGCTCATACAGCCGAAGAGCCGTTTGGTTACTGCGGCGCACTTCAAGATGAATAATGCGGATTCCCTGCTCATCGGCAAGGCGTATGAGGCTTTCCATAAGAAAGTGCCCGATCCCCTCACGCTGCCTGTCCCTGCGGACCGCCACATTGGTGACGTCGCCCTCGTCCAGCACCGTAAGAAGCCCGCAATACCCAAGAATCACTCCCTTTTCTTCCACTACAAGAAACATGGAGTTCCCCCTGGTAAGAAACGTAAAATAACCCTCCCGGGTCCAGGGAACGGCAAATAAGTCATTTTCGATCTCCATCACCTGATCCAGGTCGTCGATCAGCATCTCCCGCAGGATCATGGGCGTTCCCCCTCTTCCTGCGGCGACTGCTTCCGCGCTTCTTTTGCCGCGTTTTCCCTTTCTGCACGTTCACGCTCGGCCTGCGAAACACGCAGGTAATCCGGAGCGTGTTCTACAGCGGACTGGATTCTGCCATTTTTATAATAAACCATTCCAAGAGCGGCCACTGCGGCTGCTCTTTGTTTATTTACATGGGCGGGCGCAAAAGAACAGGAAACATGAAGCGTCTTTTCGATCGTATCACGGAATACCGGAACGCCGTCCCCAAGGAAGGTAACAGGCTCTCCCATGGTATTTAACTGCTCCAGCAGTTCTGTCACGGGAACTGCCGTCTGGCCCTGTACGGTTACAAGAGCATGGTTCTCAAAACGGTAGATGCCTGTATATACCTGGCTTCTTCTTGCATCCATGATCGGACAGATGAGTCCCCGGGCGTCATATAAATTATAGGCCAGAGCCTCCACCGTGGGAACAGGTACCAACGGCTTTTTCAGAGCAAGTCCGAGCCCCTTGGCCGTTGCGGACCCGATACGCAGCCCTGTAAAAGATCCGGGCCCCGCCGCTATGGCAATGGCATCGATAGTCTCCATATCCAGTTCTGTCATCTTTGCCACCTCATCCAGCATGGGAAGCAATGTCTGAGAATGTGTTTTTTTATAATTGACCGTATATTCCGCAAGCAGTGTCTCGTCCTCCACAATGGCAACGGACGCTACTATGCCGGAGCTGTCCAATGCTAATATTTTCATTTTATCCTCCATCTGCGCATTCGCGCTTATCCTTTTTCATGTCCTGCCTCTAATGTGATTGTTACTCACCGCCGGAGGCGGGAGTCATCCCACATCTGATATACCTTCTATGGTTATCCGGCGGTAATCAAATCCTTCCGCCAGATCTTTTTCAATAGTAACCCTGATAAGATTTTCCGGTAAGATATCTTCGATCAGATTCGCCCATTCTATCAGGCAGATGCCTTTTCCAAAAAAATAATCATCGTAACCGATTTCTTCCATTTCCTCTATATCCCCGATACGGTATACGTCAAAATGATAGAATGGCAGTCTTCCCCCTTCATATATCTGAATGATCGTAAAGGTCGGACTGTTGACCGGCTCCGTAATCCCAAGCCCCGCTGCAACGCCCTGGGTAAACACTGTTTTTCCCACGCCCAGATCCCCGGTCAGCGTATAAATCTGTCCGGGTTCCGCCGCCTTGCCGATTTTTTTCCCAAGCTCAAATGTTTCCTCCGGTGTCCTTGTCTCTATTACCATAGCTTATTTTTCCACCTTTTCCTTGCAGAATTGTTCTTTGCATATTATAATAGAGCGAAACGAGAAAAACAAGTAATTCTCATATTTTTAAAAAGGAGATATCTATTATGGCAAATCCAATAGTTACATTTACTATGGAAAACGGCGACGTCATCAAGGCAGAGCTGTATCCTGAAATCGCACCAAACACGGTAAACAATTTTATCAGCCTTGTAAAGAAGGGCTTTTATGACGGACTGATCTTCCATCGTGTGATCAACGGCTTTATGATCCAGGGCGGATGCCCCGACGGAACAGGAATGGGCGGCCCAGGCTACAGTATCAAGGGCGAATTTACCAGAAATGGTTTCCGCAACCAGTTAAAGCATGATCCGGGCGTTCTTTCCATGGCAAGAGCCATGAATCCAAATTCTGCGGGAAGCCAGTTCTTCATTATGCACAAGGCTACTCCGCACCTTGACGGAAGCTATGCCGCTTTCGGACAGGTCATCGAAGGTATGGATGTGGTAAACAGAATCGCCGAAGAGGATACCGATTACAGCGACAGGCCTCTTGACGAGCAGAAAATGAAAACGGTAACCGTAGATACTCTTGGCGAAGAGTATCCGGAACCGGAAAAGTGCTGATCTCAGTGGAATAAAGCTTGAAAGAGCCAAATGGACATGCAGGCATGTCCGCCTGGCTCGTTTCTTGCTGGAATAAAGATGAACGCAAGTCTTGATGCGGGATTCCGTTCAGTTGCGTCAACAAATAGAAATGGGCATAGGGAGAGGCAGCCGCATCTGTCCCTCCCTATGCCTTTTTCTTTTGGTATTCCTTAGAGTGTGTTTGCATGTCCATTCTTTTTAACGCTCAAACAGATGTACTTCTCCGTCCAGAACAGCAAAATATACATCCTTCTCCTTCGAAAGCCGCGCTCTTCCGTTGGTTCCCTCTGTGATAGCTTTGCAGGCAGCATCAAGTTCTGAAATGGGAACCAGCAGGTGCAGCGCCACCTTATCCGTATATTCCGAATCCAGAACCGGCAGCTTCCGTTCTCCGGCAATGTACTGGATTTTTCCGATTCCCGTATAATCCGTAATAACCTCCAGAGATACCCCGTATTGCTTTTCGATCACGCGGCTGTTTGCCAGCCCCTCCTGCACTGCTTTTGAGTAAGCGCGTACAAGCCCTCCTGTTCCCAGAAGTACCCCGCCGAAATATCTGGTCACCACAACGGCCACATTGTATATATCTTCTCCGAGGATCACATCCAGCATTGGCCTTCCCGCAGTCCCTGACGGCTCCCCGTCGTCGCTGCACCGGGTGTATTCCCGGTTCATTCCCACGGAATACACATAGCAGTTATGCCTGGCATCCCAGTATTTTTTTTTCATTTCTTCAATAAAGGCCAGAGCCTCTTCTTCCGTTTCCACAAGCCTCACTGTAGCGATGAACCGTGACTTCTTCTCCACGATCTCACCCTGGCCGCCTTCAAAAATCGTCTTATATCTCTCCAGCATGGTTCCGCCTCCGTTCCCCATTGTGCTAATCAATTATTATGTTGATTAATTATTGTACTGATCAATTATTGCGCCAGAGTGTGTTTGAAAATTCATTCACGCAATTCAGCTAATTAATTTCATTTCACGCAATCCGGCTGATTAATTTCATTATATTTTACATTTTCCCTGCGTCTCCTGTCAATGCTAAGAAAAATATATAAACCCAAAAGGAGTCTATAGATCACTGTCTTCGCTGCAGGTATGAACAGTAATATCTAAAGAAGGCTAAAGAAAAGTCTAAAGAAAATGTGAAGTTTTTATTTGGGGCTTTATTTACTTATTTTAATTTGTTATAATGAAACGGATTATAAAAGGAGGAATATCATGAATTACGGAAAGAAATCAACCTCAAAGAAACGGAACTCCCTCGTTTCCCGTTCATCCATGATGGGCAAAAGGGCGCATGTTTCGTTTATCAGAGTGTTATTTATATCCCTGATCACAGTCTGCGTTATCGGCGTCTGCCTCGGCGTCGGAGCCTTCCGGGGAGTTATTGATAATGCCCCGGATGTGGATGATATTGATATCATGCCCCTTGGATATGCGACATTTCTGTACGACGATCAGGGCAATCAGTTAAGAAAGCTGGCAGCTCCCAGTTCCAACAGACTCCCGGTTTCCATCGACCAGATACCGGAAGATCTGCAGCATGCCGTGGTCGCAATCGAGGATGAACGTTTTTACGAACATAATGGAATCGACGTAAGAGGTATCCTCCGGGCATTTGTCAAGGCAGTGACTACCCAGAATCTTTCTGAAGGTGCAAGTACCATTACCCAGCAGCTTCTGAAGAATAACGTTTTCACCAACTGGACCAATGAATCTACATGGCTGGAGCGGTTCACACGTAAATTCCAGGAGCAGTATCTCGCTATCCAGGTAGAAAAAAAGATCAACGACAAAAGTGTTATTCTGGAAAATTACCTGAATACGATCAATCTCGGTGCTGGAGCTTACGGTGTACAGGCAGCGGCACGCCAGTATTTTAATAAAGACGTATGGGATTTAAATCTTTCCGAATGCGCCACTTTGGCCGGAATCACACAGAGCCCTACCCAGTATAATCCCATCATTAATCCGAAAGCCAACGCCAAGCGCCGGAAGGATGTTCTCCAGCATATGCTGGATCAGGAATACATCACACAGGAACAGTATGACGAAGCCCTGAACGATGATGTTTATTCCCGTATCCAGGCAGCGCAGGAGGAAGTCTCCCAGACTGAAAGCAATGTATACACCTATTTTGAGGATGAGCTTACCGATCAGATCATTAACGACCTGATGAATATCAAGGGCTATACCAGAACTCAGGCTCAGAATATGCTGTACAGCGGCGGACTGAAGATTTATACCACTCTTGATCCGAACATTCAGGAAATCCTGGACGAAGAATACGCTGACCCGAACAATTACCCGGAATATGTACAGTACGCCCTGGACTATGCCCTGACGGTTACTGATCCCGACGGTAATGAAGTAAACTACAGCAAAGAAATGATGACCCTTTACTTCCAGAATGAAGATCCGGAATTTGATCTTCTTTTCGATTCTCCGGAGGAAGGTCAGGCCTACGTGGACCGATATAAGGCTGATATTCTTGCCAACGGAAGCACTCTTGTCGCGGAGCGTGTAAATTTTGCGCCGCAGCCTCAGTCTTCCATGAGTGTGATCGACCAGCATACCGGCTATGTAAAAGCTATTATCGGAGGCCGCGGGGAAAAGACCGCCAGTCTGACTCTGAACCGCGCAACTGACACTACCCGTCAGCCCGGCTCCACGTTCAAGCTGGTTTCCACCTATGCTCCTGCCCTGAACGAAAAGGGCATGACCCTCGCAACCACCTTTGAGGACGAACCTTATAATTATCCAAGCGGCGCTCCCGTCAACAATGCCTCCAGATCCTATGGCGGCACCACAACGATCCGCCGTGCAATCCAGAATTCCGTCAACGTTGTCGCGGTCAAATGTCTGGAAGAAGTAACTCCGGATCTTGGCCTGAAGTATCTTGATGATTTCGGTTTTACCACTCTTGCCCACGGCACGGAGGAAGATACGGATGCAGACGGTAATGTATGGAGCGACGCAAACCTTGCGACTGCTCTCGGCGGCATTACCTACGGCGTCACCAATGTGGAGCTCTGCGCAGCCTATGCAGCCATTGCAAACGGCGGAAATTATATCAAACCAATTTATTACACAAAGATTCTTGACCATAACGGAGATGTCCTGATCGAAAAAACTTCTGCAGAACGTTCCGTCATTAAGGAAAGTACCGCATGGCTCCTGACCAGCGCCATGGAGGACGTTGTAAAATACGGTACCGGTACTGCCTGCCAGCTTGACAACATGGCTGTCGCAGGAAAAACAGGTACCACCGAGTCCTACAACGACCTGTGGTTTGTAGGTTATACTCCTTATTATACCTGCGCCGTATGGTCCGGCTATGACAATAACGAAAAGCTTCCCGATTATGCCCGTGACTTTCACAAGAATCTGTGGAAAAAGGTCATGACCCGCATTCATGAGGGAATGGCATATAAGGAGTTTGAACAGCCTTCCAGTATCGAAAAGATCAGTATCTGCGAAGAAACCGGCTTACTGCCAAGGGCAGGCTGCTCTGTCATTACTGAATATTTTGATATCAGCAATCCGCCTACAGAATATTGCGACCAGCATTTCTACGAGGTTCAGGAGGATTACTACTATGACGAGGAAACTCTGGAGGTGAGTCCGACCCCGGAGCAGATCGACTATGACAACGGTGATACCAATGGAGACGGTAACGGCGGCGACGGCAACGGCGACTACAACGGTGACGGCAATGGCGGTGATGGTAACGGCGGCGGCGGTGACTACAACGGCGATGGTAACGGCGGCGGCGACGATTGGAACAATTGGGATGTTCAAACAGGAGAATATTATTAAACAACAAACGCAATGTATGACAAAAGCGGGTGTCACTATGGGACATCCGCTTTTTCATGTAAATCGTTCATTCGCTTTACATTTTGCTGTATGCTCATGAACGCAGATAAGTCGCGTAGCAGCTTATCTGCGTTCAAATTATACCTGCTTACTCATCATCGCTGCCAACTGTGCGATTGCCATTTCATCTCCATTAGCAGCTCCTACTGCAGCCCTCATCAGGGAAACCGGCGTTGCTCCGCCTCCCTGCTGCACAAGACGTACCAGTGGTGTATTCATCACAATGCTAACGGTAAACAGATACTCCGGATTTGTTTCATCACCGTTATAAGCTGCCAGCATTCCGCCTGTCATTCCCCGGATAATCTGCTGCACGATCGGGTTTTCCTTCATATCATTGAAAGTATTCAGTAATGTGAAGCAGCCCGGTTTTTCCAGCTCGAACGGCTTGATTTCCCGTCCGTAAATTTTTTCAAAATCAGCAACGGAAGGCTTACCAACCGGTTTCCTATACCATACAGGCAAATCCTGATATCCCATATCAGAAACTGTCCCCTGCACCGGAAGTTCTGCGGATAATGGAATATCTGCACTGGAAGTTCCTGCCAGAATCTGATAAGTGCCGCTTAGTACCTCCCATTCGCGAGTATGCACGTCATAATGGGCAAAAGCCCGTTTATCTAACGAAATCACAATTTCTCTTTCTTCACCCGGCTTCAGGAATACCTTACAAAAACCTTTTAATTCCTTCTTTGCCTTGAATATCTCCGGCGTTTGGTCTGCCACATAAATCTGTACCACTTCTGCTCCTGCCAATGTACCTGTATTCTTTACTTTGCAATGAACTTCAAGAGTACCCTCCTGATCTGCACAGTCCAAACGTTCTTTTGATAACGTAAGCTCAGACAGGGCAAAGGTTGTATAACTCAATCCATAACCAAAGGGAAACTGTACCGGAATACCGGCTTTTTCATAATAACGATATCCTACATAAATGCTCTCCGCATATTCCACCTGTCTCGGATTGACGCCAAAGGTTTCAGAAGAGGAACAGTCCGCATAGGAAACCGGATATGTTTCCGCAAGTTTTCCGCTTGGATTGGCGATTCCATAAAGCAGATCTGCTGCCGCCTCTCCGGCTGCCTGTCCGCCCAGATACAGATTCAATATGGCTTTTACCTGATGAATCCACGGCATTTCTACCGGGCTTCCTCCCATAAGAACTACAACGATATTGGAGTTTACCTTTGCCAGCTCCATAATCAATTCATTGTGGCTTTCCGGCATCTGCATATGCATCCGGTCATACCCTTCGGATTCATACGCGTCCGGAAGCCCTGCTGCTACCACAACAATATCCGCTTCTTTTGCGCCTTCCACTGCTTTTTTCAATTTTTCCTCATTGCGCTTTCCATTTAACTCATAGGCCGGATAGTAGGAAATGTCTGCTCCCGTCCTCTCCATAGACTGTTTCATACTGGAAAGCTTTGTAGGATTAATATGAGAGGAACCCGCTCCCTGATAACGGATTGTTTCCGCCATAGCCCCGCAAAGAGCAATCTTATTCTCTTTGGCAAGCGGCAGGATCCGATCTTCATTTTTCAGAAGAACAGCGCTCTCTTCTGCAATTTTCTTTGCCAATTCATGATGCGCCTCTACATCCATTGGCTTATTGGATCCTGTTTGCTTTCTCGTTTCCTGTGCCTTAAATACCAGTTTCAGAATCCTCTCTGCGCAGGCATCAACGTCCTGTTCCAAAAGCCTGCCGTCTTCCACTGCCTGTTTTACTTCTTCGTCAAAGAAACCGCAGCTATTTGGCATTTCCAGATCACATCCGGCCTTGAATCCCGCAATCCGATCATTCATTGCGCCCCAGTCGGTCACCACTAAACCATCGAATCCCCATTCTTTACGAAGAATATCGGTTAAAAGCTTTTTGTTGTCACTGGAAAAAATTCCGTTGATCTTATTATAAGAACACATCACCGTATCCGGTTTGCTTTCTTTGACTGCCATTTCAAAAGCCGAAAGATAAATTTCACGGAGGGCGCGCTCATCCACCATGCTGTCGCCCATCATACGGTCCTGTTCCTGATTATTTGCTGCAAAATGTTTTAAACTGGTACCCACACCTTTGCTCTGTACGCCATCAATCCAGTTTTTTGCCATGACGCCGGATAAATACGGATCCTCACTAAAATATTCAAAGTTACGTCCACATAATGGATTTCTCTTCATACAAACGCCCGGTCCTAACACAACGTCCACTTCGTAGTACAGCGCTTCTTCACCGATCGCCTCCCCCATTTCTTTCAAAAGCTTTGGATTCCAGGACGCCGCACTTGCTGAAGCCGTAGGAAAACAAGTGGATTTTTCACTGTTGTTGATCCCGAGATGATCTGCCTCGCCTTTTTGTGTACGTAATCCATGAGGTCCATCGGACATAAAGAAGGATGGTATTCCATATTGTTCCATCTTTTCCGACTCCCAGAATGATGCTCCGGAACATAATTTAATCTTGTCTTCCAGTGTCATCTTTGAAATAATATCCTTAATTTTATTCATTTTAATCTCCTTTGCCAATATAATCTCTCCGTTTTTTACAAATATTGGATATCAATAATGGCAGCTACGTTGGTAACCGCCATTATTGATTGTCCCCTTGTCTCAAACAATTTTCCAAATCCAAACGCCATTTACTTATTCTGTGCTTTACGCTTCGCGATTTCTTCTCTTAACTTCGGCAGTCTCGCTTCCAGATCGAATTTGCAGCTCATAATGAACAGTACTGCGAACATGATGGCGGGAAGATAAATGGAAAATGTGAAAATTGCCTGTTTGGTGGCTTCAGTGGCCACTGTCAGCGTCGCGTCATAGGCAGCGATCGCCAGACACCAGCCAATTACAGATGCCCCAATGCCGCTTCCAACTTTACATCCGAAGCTGGACGCCGCATTCGCACTTGCCACCATCCTCTTCCCGTACATATATTCATTATAATCGATAGCCATTCCCAGCATAACACCCATCAGACACATCATTGGAATATTCGCAAAGGTTCCGAAGCAGCCCATAGCCACATTAAAAGCAAAGTGGTACGGATTTATAATTCTTACGACGTTTGCAATACATCCGATAGCAAAAGATACCTTTAATGTCTTTGTAACCCCCAGATGCTTGATCATCGGGCCTACCGCGATAAATCCTATCAGCGTCGGTATCATCCCTACCGCACCCATAATTCCCATCAGGTTGTCATTTCCATAAATCCATTTTGCATAATATGTACCGGAGGAATTAGACAGTCCGTACAATATATTTACCATGAAATTCATGACCAGAATCATCACCCAGTATTTATTGCCGAACAGCTTTGCAACAGCTTCTCTAAACGGCACTGCCTCTTCTTCCATCGCTTGCTCATCTGTTGCTGTGGGCGGCGTCTCCCTGCTTGTCTTATAGCAAATCAGAAATGCAAGTACTGACAAAGCTCCGGCGATCGCGCCAAACTTAACCCATGCGCTCTGTGTCCCGCCCAGCATATTCGTAATCGGGATAATTGCAACCGCAATGATCATACCGGATATATAACCGGCTGCCGCCCTCCAGGTTCCCATTCGTCCGCGCTCTTCCTGGCTGTTCGTACGGACAATCATCAGAGAATTATACGGAATACTAACCGCAGTAAATGCTATAGTCGTAAATAACAGATTCGTAATCAACAGATATGCTATCTGAAGCCCTGAACTGCCCTTTGGAACCGTAAACATCAGAACAGTAAGGATTCCCGCCGGAATTCCCGCTTTAATAAGCCACGGCCGATATTTTTCTTTTCCCGGCTTCGTATGATCTACAATATTTCCCATAAGCAGATCGGTAAATGCATCTACGATTTTACAGATCAACAGCATCGTTGCAACTGCTCCTGCAGCCACGCCGACCTTGTCGGTGTAAAAATATGTCATCTGACCTACCAGACCGCTCATTGCGTTCAATGCGAACTGCCCCAGCGAATCCCCGAAGAAATCCTTTCTCCGCATGGTACGCTGTACCCCAAACTTATCTTTCCCTAAATCTTTTGCCATAATGTCCCTCTCTTTCTTAAAACCATCCTTCGAATACTCATTTGAATCATTTCCCTATCTGCTATTAGCAGTTTGTCCTTTTCCCTGATTCGTTCTGTAAGTTTATTATATTGTCAATTTCTGTTTATGTATTACAGTTTTGTGCTTTATGTTGTAATATTGCGCATAATTTTTTTATAGATAATTCATTACAGCTCTTCCTACTTGTCTGTGCTGCTGTTGTTCAGCGCGTCCAGTACCATCTGAAAAAGCCCTACACCTTCCGGCGGCATCACTGCTGTTAATTCGCTGATAGTCATCCCATAAGCAAACTGAATCATTGGCCCGTCCAGCATTCCCGGCATATACTGGTTGAACATTTCCACCGCCAACGGTTCCTGAATCAGCGCGCCCAGCGTCGTATCCATGGTAAATCTGTCCAGTTCCAGCTTTGTGTCGGTATCATATTCATAATGCCAGCAGCCGGAACCGGCCTGGAGGACTTCCTCTTTTTCCGGGAGCACTATCTGTGCCGTCGTATTTGCCGGAATTGTTACATCAATGGTGATTTTTCCTTCTTTACAGCTCCATGCGCTCCGTATCGTACCATAGACCGAATCAAATGATGCGTCCACGCTTGTAATTCCTTTGATAAACCTCGGCTGAATCCGGATTTCTTTATATCCCGGTTTCAGAGGATTGATCCCCGCCAGTTTCTCATACATCCAGTCTCCGATGGAGCCGTATGCATAATGATTCAGGCTGTTCATTCCGGATTCATCAAAGCTTCCGTCCTGCATGATAGAATTCCAACGCTCCCAAATCGTTGTAGCGCCACGTTTTACCGCATACAGCCATGACGGATAATCTTCTTTCAGAAAAATGGTTCCGGCAAGGTCATGCATTCCGTTTTCCGATAATACATGGCACAGATACGGGGTTCCCACAAATCCGGTTGATAAATGATTTTTATGATTGGCGATATTGGTTTCCAGTGACTTTGCAATCCGTGCGCGGTGTTCCTCCTCCGCCAGTCCGAAATGCAATGCCAGCACGCATCCGGTCTGGGTCTCACTGACCAGTCGCCCGGTTCTTGTAATATATTCTTCTTGGAATAATTTCACTATATTTTCATACAATTCCCCATACTTCCGCACATCTTCTTCCTGTTCAAGAATCTGCGCCGTCTTTCTCACAATATCCGTGGAATACGCATAATATGCATTTGCCACCAGATATTTATCCGTTGCCCCTGTCCGATCTGCACTTTCTTCTTTATCCAGTGCCAGCCAGTCTCCATATTGATACCCGGTCTGCCACAGACCGTTTTCTCCGCAGTGCTCCGTAATATAATCTACATAGCCTTTCATGCTCTCATATTGTTCTTCCAGAACCCGCTTATCGCCAAATACCTGATACACGGTCCATGGAACGATCGTTGCCGCGTCACTCCATGCGGCGGCCGCCTCCTGATCCGATAAAATATTCGGCACTACATGAGGCGGGCCAAATTCTTTTGTCTGCTCGCTTTTCAGATCCCGCAGCCACTTTTTGAAAAACAGGGCGGTTTCCATATTATAAGACGCTGTTTTACTGAATACCTGCGCGTCTCCGGTCCATCCAAGCCGTTCGTCACGCTGCGGGCAGTCTGTGGGAATATCGAGGAAATTACTGCGCTGTCCCCACTGGATATTGCTCTGTAATTGATTTACCGTTTTATTCGAGCAGGTAAAGCTTCCGGTCACCTTCATATCTGTATGTAATGTACAAGCGATAAAGTTGTCCGGATTCACCTCTTCCAGTCCCTCCACGCAGATATACCGGAATCCATGGAATGTAAAATGCGGTAAAAACATCTGGTCTGTTCCATTACAGATAAAGGTATCCGTCGATTTTGCCTGACGCAGTGTTTCCGGATAAAAATTTCCGTCCTTATCCAGTGTCTCTGCATGGCGGATCACCACCTTCTGCCCTTTTTTCCCTTGCATCTTTACTTCCACGATTCCCGCCATGTTCTGCCCAAAATCCAGAACCTTCTCGCCTTTTGGAGTAACGATCAATTCCTTTGCCGGAGTCCGTTTTGTAATCCGTACCGATTCGGATTCCTGCGCGATCAGATTTTCCATCGGATAAGAAAATGGTTCTGCGTCTGCGGCTTCATTGCTCAGAAAGGTACTGTCAATGGTCTCCCCCATATAGAGTTCGCTATATCGGATCGATCCGGTTTTTACTTTCCAGTTTGTATCTGTTCCAATAATTTCTTTTGTGCCGTCTTCATATATCACGTGAAGCTCAGCAAGCGCTGCTGTGCGTTCTCCGTAATTGTCCGGCGTACAGGTAAAGCCAAGAATTCCTTTATACCATCCATTTCCGACCGTAATTTCCAAAATATTGTCCCGCTCCAGCAGTTCCGTCACATCATAGGTCTGATACTGCAACCGCTTTTTATAGTTCGTCCAGCCCGGAGCAAAAAATGCATCTCCTGCTTTCTTCCCGTTAATGGATATTTCATACACGCCCAACGCCGTCGCATAAATTCTTGCCCGTTTCACTGGCTTTTTTAAGGAAACTGTTTTTGTAAATACCGGGCATGCTGTTTCTTCTTTTTCAAATGGATGTGTGATCCACTGCGCCGTGAAATTTTTACCCGAAAGTAATCCTGTCTCAAAACTTCCGTCAGCCGCAGCCATCTCACCATGATTATCCCACACCGTAACACGGTATTCGTACACCGTTTCCGCCTCCAGCGGAAGACCTCCGTATTCCACCAATACCGACTGATCTGACTTTCTGCGCCCGCAGTCCCATATCATCCTGCCTTCTGAAATCACCTGAATCTGGTATCCGGTCTGCATTGTATCCGGTTTTTCTGATTCCAGCTTCCATGAAAATCTTGGTCTTAAGACATCCAGTCCGATCGGGTTCTTCCGATATTCTACCCTGCAATCAACAATCTGCATAAAAACCGCCTTTCTTTTATTACTTGATCTTTTTTGTCATTTCTCTACTATTTTTCGACTATTTCAAAGCTTCCGCTTCCCACTTCTTGTGTGATACTGCCTACACGCAGAACTGCACTGGTATTTTCCGGAATATGCACAAGAATGTGAACACTGCCATTCTCATGCTTTTTCCACTCAACAGAAATCCGTCCATGCACACAGTCAAAATACCCTTTTGCCCAATCCAGCCCACAAAAAATATCCGGGCAGATCTCAATCCTGTCATAGCCGACGCCGACATTTCGGATTCCCAGAATATTGCGGTACATCCAGTCACCAACACATCCGAATGCATAATGATTAAAGGAACAGCCATCCCTGCTTCCGTCTTCCCGAATTGCATTCCATGACTCCCACATCGTGGTTGCTCCCTGCTTGATTTCATACAGCCATGAAGGGCATTTTTCCTGAAACAAAAGCGAATATGCCTCTTCTTTTTTCCCATTTTCACTTAACACATCCAGAATGTGCGGAACCGACATAAACCCACAATCCATACAACCGCCATTTTCCTTGATTTTTTCAACAAGACGATCCAGCAGTCCCTTCCGGTGTTCCTCTGAAACCATCTTCATACGCAGCGCCAGAACATATACTCCCTGCATATCCTGCTTTAAGCGCCCGTCCGGCTGCAAATATGTTTCCTCAAATGCTTCCCTTATTCTTGCCGAAAGCTTCCTGCAATGTTCTGCTTCCTGTTCATCTCCAAGAATCTCTGCAATCTTTCCCACTTTTTCTGTTGTGTCGGCATAAATCGCTGTTGCGATCGTATGTCCTGTCAGGAAAGAGGATGCCGGGCCATCTGCAAAGCCCTCTTCATTTGTAACACTTGGAACCAGCCAGTCTCCAAAATGAAATCCTGTATTCAGCAAGTACCGTTGATTTTCCTGTTCTCTCTCTGTCATATGTGCAGATGGATCCGGTATTACTATACCCGCCTGCCCTTCCAGATAGGACAGCCACTTTTTCATAGCTTCATAGTTTTCCTCCAACACCTTACGGTCTCCATAAATTCGATATAACTGCCACGGGAGTTCCACGATCACATCTCCCCATCCGGTAGAAGCCCCTCCGATCTGCTGTACATAATTACGAATCAGCGGCACGGTATTCTGCACGCCGCCATTTTCCATCTGCTCTTTCCTGACCGATTTCAGCCACTCTTCATAAAAAGACAGCAGGTTCTGATTAAAGCAGGATGTTTTGGCATACACATAGACGTCTCCGGTCCATCCGGCTTTCTCACGGGTCGGACAATCCGTCGGTATTCCGATCATATTAGATCTCTGACTCCAGAATATATTTTCCTGCAGCCGGTTCAGCCGCTCATCCGAACAAAGAAAACTTCCCGACAATTCATTGTCCGTTCCGATCACAATTCCCTTGAACTGTTCTTTCTTCCAAATCATCTCACAGGATGAAGTCACTTTTACATAACGGAATCCGTGATATGTCATGCTCGGCTCAAAGCATTCCTTTCCCTTTCCATTGAGAATATAAATATCCTTCTGTTTCTGTTCTCCATCTGCAAACGGATAAATAAACTGTTGTTCCTGACCTAACTGCTCTGTGTGTTCAAATACGATCTCCGTTCCCTCTGTCCCTTTAATTCCCTCCACACGGATATGTCCGGCAAATCCTTGTCCGAAATCAACGATCGTCTCGCCCTTTTTGTTCGTAAAGACTTCTATGGCTTCCAGTTCATCCAGTTTCCGAATGGGAGCGTCCGCCTGTGCTGTCAGGACGTTAAGATTTTCCTCTACGCTATGAACAGGTTTCCAATTCTGAACGTCCATATTCACCGTTGCAAATCCGGGAATCTCATATCTGGCGTCCACAGTCTGTCCGTTATACAAATCCGCACGGCGGACAGGACCGTCATAACTATATACAAATTTCTCATCTGAAATCAGTTTTTGCCTGCTGCCATCCGCACAGCATACATCCATTTCCAAAAACAGTCCCGGATTATCTCCATATTCGCATCCGCGTCCGGAACATATTTTTCCCTTATACCAGCCGTCGGCAACAACTGCCAGAACCGCATTTTCTCCGGCATGAAGCAATTCCGTCACATCATAAACCTGATATTTCAATATCTTGTCATACGTTGTAAATTCCGGAGCCAACTGAACATCGGACGCCAGGACGCCATTTATATAAAATTCATAAATACCATGCGCGGTCATATAAACACGCGCTTTCCATGAGGCTGACGGCAGCGAAAACTTACGATACATCATCACTGCCGGATGATACGGATGACAAGGCTGTGATTTCAGATATGCGTCTGTATCAAAAAATTCTGCCGTTTCTCCCTTCATCATCTTTTGCACCACTTCGTTCCATTTTTCTTTACATTCTTCCAATGGTTCGTATTCAAGTTTCGGCAGCTTATCCGGTTCTATAAACTTTGCGATCCACTCCCGGTTGTCAAACACTACCGTCTCAAACGAACAGGATTGAGAATATACAGTTTCTCCGTTTGAAAGAACCGCTTCTATTTTGTAGATATAAGCTGTCCTGCTTTTTAACTCTTCTCCCATATACCGGATTCCAAAAGTACGGTTATCTTCTCTCCACCCGCTGTCCCAGCATAACCTTCCATCCTTCTGAACCGTAATCCGATAACTTTTTTGAAAAACAGCTTTTTCGTCCGAATCGATCTCCCATGAAAATCTGGGGTTTTTCACTGCTATGTTAATCGGATTTTTTAAATTTTCACATCTGACGTTTCTAATTCCTGACATTTTTTCTCCTTCCCGAATTTTCTTTATACGTACATCTTATTCATTTTCTTTTAATTTGTATTGCATTTTTATGCTTTATCTTGTAATATTATGTCTTTTATAAAATCTTTAATCTGCCGGTATGCCTGTCTGCTTTCCGGCAAAGATGGCGTCACCTGAAAAATATGCATCATCTTATGGAATAAGGATAATTTGCTTTTCACTCCTGCTTCTACCAGTTTTTTATATAGGAAAAGCGAATCATCCCGCAGGACTTCTGAGTCGGAAACGATCACAAACGTTGGCGGAAAACCGGTATAATCCCCATAATAAGGCGCCGCATAAGGATTATGCAGTACGGATGGTTCATCAGACTGCAGATATACTTCCCTGATCTCCTGCTGGAGATTAGAGATCATACAATCCGTATCCAGATTATCATAGTAACTGGGGAATACATGATCAAACTGAATTGTCGGAGCCATTACAACGATACCTGCCGGTAAAGGAACTCTCTTGTCCTTAGCTTGCAAAACCGTTGTCAATACCAGATTTCCACCTGCGCTTTCTCCCATAAGAATGATATTCGATCCGCCAAATTTCTTCTCAAGTGTACAGTATGCCTTGAAGCAATCCTCCGGCGCACTCGGGAAAGGATATTCCGGTGCAAGCCGGTATTCAATGCTAACCACATTACATCCCGTTCTTTTTACAAGTTCACTGACCAGCGGGCGCACTGTTTTCGTGCTTCCTGACACAAAGCCTCCCCCATGAATATATACAATGTGTTTTTTCTTTTGATTTGACTCTGTATAAAGATATTCTCCCTTAAGATTCTCCAATTCGATTTTTTTACATTGTATTCCCCGGGGCAGCTTATTCGGCACAGTTCTTTCTTCTTGCATCCGTTTTTTTACATAATCCGGCGGGTTGTCCGGATCGTAAGCCTTTTTCCCTCGTTTTATCACCTGAAAAATGACATTATGTAATATACTCATTTCACACACCTCTGCTTTTTCTGACACTGTGTTTTTAAACAAAAATTTTGCTTTAGATTGGTTTGAGTTCAAGACCCAAAAACTCTATTGGGGAATTTCCTTTATACTCAAAATACAATGCTTTTTCCTGCTTCATAAAATCAACCGTCGTTTTAAAGACGGTCCACATCGGATTTTCTTCAATCTGAATCCTGCCTTTTTCACTGCCATTCAGACTTGTCCGGATTATAAGTTCTCCGGCTCCGCCTCTCACGGCAACACTAACCTCGGTCTTTCCCGAGAACTCAAAATATTTATATCCGATAACAGTTCCATCGCAAATGTCACTTACAATTGTTTTTCCATTTCTGCCTTTCACATATGGTATTTTCTTCTTTGTAAATCCATTGATCGGACGCGGCATACGTCCTTTGAACAAATTACAGCACATTGCCGCCGGATATTTTCCGCTTCCTTTCAATGGTCCGCCATTCAGTCCGCAGCTTGTCATCTCAGCCTGCAGGATTTGACCATCTTCCGATATGATGATTGGTTCGGCGCATGCCTGTCTGCTGTAAGCGCTTTTATTCGTCGGTCTGTGATAAAACACATACCATGCTCCATTTATATTTACGATGCTTCCATGATTATTTCCGATCATATTTAAGCTGTCTTTTTCTGTTCGTCCGTCAATTCCAACATCTCCATTTGAAACAATGACTCCGCCATATCGGAAATTCTTATCCGGATACGCGCTCGTTGCATAACACAATTCATGATTATTCTGCGAAGAATAGATAAAATAGTATTTCGATCCGATTTTTCGAATGCTGCTTGCTTCAAAAAATCCATGTCCTTCAAATTCTGTTCCTTTTACCTTACTCGGCATAATTTTGACAGGTCCGGTTTTTACCGTAATCATATCATCTTCCAGCACACAAGTTACCGCTCCCATAACGTCTTCCATCTTCACTTCTTCCACCGGCTTGGAAAAAAGGCCGGACTCAATCTTACGGAACAGCCATCGATTCCACATATTTTCTTTATCCGCAAAGAAAAAGCATGTTCCATAATATAACCTTATTACGCCGTCGTCGTTCATGACTGCCGGATCAAACGGAACAAAACGCTTTAACAATGTACCGTCTGCATATTGCACATGACCATAAAATTCATATTTTCCATCCGGCGTATCACATACCGCTACACTGATCGGTCCTTGATATCCACCTTTTCCGGCATACCCTGAAAGGCAGTAATACAGATAAAACTTCCCGTCGTTCCCCTGCACCACATCCGGTGCGTACAAATATTTCCACTCTTCTGTTGCCAGCGGATCTTGTCTGCCTGAATAGTTTATCCCCTTATTGGTCCAGTCTGCAAGATTATCCACAGATGCGGAGTATATCGTATAATCTAAAACACAGTAGGTATCTCCGTTTTCTTTGTCATGCGAACCGAATAAATATACTCTGTCGCCAAACACATGCGGCTCCCCATCCGGAATATACTCATGCATTGGCAGAAATGGATTGATTGCCTGCTTTTTCATCTCATGTCTCCCTTTAAAAAGCTTTCTTTGACCTTGAATCTATTTTTTATTTAGATTTATTTTAATTGCATTTTATCATTTTGTATTGCAATTATATGCTTTATCTTGTAATATTGTGTTTATGGAAACATTTTATGATTTCAAAAAAGCGAGGAGAAATACTTATGGATTCTATTTTCACATTTTGCCAGACACTTTACAACTGCACTTATCTTCCCATGCATTATTATAAAAATGACCAACTGGAATTAACTCTGCCCAATACAGGTTTTTCTTTCGATCTGGCAGCCCCGTATCTGCCAAAGCTGCTGGAAGAGCAGCGCCCGGTTTCTTATCTGATTACAAAGGAATTTCAGTATTTCGGACTGGTTCAAAATTCCAAAACAGGAAGCCGGGTTCTGATTGGACCGGTGATCAGCAATCAGCCCTCTTCCGCTTCTATTCGAAACCTTATGAAAGAATATGCGATTCCTTTCGAATATAAAGAACAACTGACAGAACTTTATCAGTTTACGCCGATGTTTTCTTTCCATCAGTTCTGTCATTTTCTTGCATTGCTGTATCAGGAATTATTTGGGGAATCCATTGATATAGAAGCTTATCTCGGTCTGTACTCTGATGACGGGAGCATCCCGATCGCTTCAATCCATTCTGCAAATATATACGAAGCAAAAGAGGCGGAACGGTTTCACAACACGTATCACTATGAGCAAATGTATCTGGATTATATCCGTACAGGAAATACTGCCGGATTGAAGAAATTCTTTTCAAATGCTTTTTCTCTTCAGGAAGGACAGGTTGCAGACAACACATTACGTCAGGCAAAAAATATTCTGGTCGTATCCGTGACCCTGGCTACCCGCTGCGCAATTGAAGGCGGACTGGATATCGAATCTGCTTATCAGCTCAGCGATGTGTATATTCAGGAGGGTGAAAAACTACAGAGTGTAGATGCCCTTAACCGCCTGCAGTACAATATGCTCCTTGATTTTACCAATCGCGTGGCACAGGCACAGATTCCTTTTGATACGACTTCGGATATTTACAAATGTATCCAATACATCCACCATTGTACAAATCAGCCGCTCTCTGTAGAAGATGTGGCAAACCATGTAGGAAAAAGCCGTTCTTACATTTCCAGAAGATTCAAAAAAGAATTGGGATTTTCTATGAATGAATTCATTACGCGTTGCAAATTAGAAGAAGCAAAGTCCCTGCTGACCTACACCGACAAATCGATCAGTGAAATCAGCAGTTACCTTTGCTTCTCAAGTCAAGCCTATTTTCAGAATGTGTTTAAGAAAAAATATGGAATCACTCCAAACGAATATCGCAAAAGACCGAAAACTGAAATTTGTTACTGACGAAAAACGTATTTTCCTTTACCGCTTCCTTATATCAGATGATCTTCCTGAATCAAAATAAGCAATACACGGGCGCATCCACCGGTTTGTTGTGATATTTACATTCACCGGCAAATATCCTCATAAGAAAAAGCTACATAATTTCGGAACGCCGCCAGTAACTGATATTGTTCCACAGCCGCTTCAAAGGATCTATGTAAATCCTTTTTCTAACGAATACAATATTCTTCTCGCGTTCCTTTAAAGGCGCTCAGCAGAGCGCAATCAGCTCGCCCGGCTCCAAAGACTGTATAATAAACGGCGAATGAGTAGCACATATAAACTGTACTTTTGGAAACAAATCTTTCAAAATGCGTACGATCCGTCTCTGCCATGTCGGATGCAGGCTTAAATCCAATTCATCAATAACAACCACGCCCGGAGTCTTTTTCAAAGTGTCTTTGCCCAGATACGGATTTAATATGCACATTTTAGTCGCTATATCTGTTACTATTTTAATGACATTTCTGTAGCCATCACTTAATGCTGAAAAATTGATCACCGTACCATCCGTATTCTTCACAGCGATTTCTCCATATCTTGACGAATATAAAGCCTGCTGCCCCGGAGACAGTTCTTCTTCCAGACTATATTTTACCGCATCCATAATCACCTCATATGAAGGAAGCGGAATACCATCGTTTTCTTCCGCTGCCAAGCTACCTAATAATTTAATATACTCAAATGATGTTTGATTGCCTCTTTTCGGATCAAGGCATCTCTGATAAGCATCTGTTCTTCCCGGAATTTTATCGATCTCCCCTGTACGATTTTCATTCCACAATCTTGCAGAGCTCAAATATAGTACCAGTGGATATATTTGTCCTTCATCTGAACCGTCTGCCGCCTTTATCGCTTTTTCCCATTCCGCAACCATTTCCCGCATAGGATTTTGACCAACAAATTTTGTCCGCCCACCTTCTTTTTCCAGTGTCCTTACGCATTCCACGGTTTTGCTATCCCACATAATCTGACTGCTGACAGTACAGGGAAACTGTTTTACCGCTGCTGTAACAGCAACATTTTTTACTGGTTTTAATGACTTCTTTAAAACGTCATTATCTGAAATATTATGTCCGAATCTGCTTGGCACATATTCTTTAAAAGCAGTCAGATATGCGCCCAAAATAACCGTAGCAGCTTCTAAAACTGTAGTTTTCCCTGATGCGTTCTTTCCGATAAAAATATTCATCCTGGGATTAAGTTCATATGTAGATCTGCTAAACCTTCTAAAATTCAACAGTTCTATATTTTTTAAATAAAATCTCTCCATGGCATCCTCCATGTATCCAGACCGTTAAAAGTCCTTTTTCAATTTTGCAGCTTCACCCTTCATCTTGCTATATAGTATAACCATTTACATAAATAAAATCAATAATCCAAATAAATTGCCAAAGGAAAAGAAGAGGGCTATGAATACCGTATAAATAGAAATCATTCACTATAAGAAATTGCCGCGTGGGAAGAAACTTGTCTCTAAAAGAGTCAAAAAAAGCCCGCCAGTGTACTATGTAAAATTTACACAGTACGCCGGCGGGCGAATGTTTCACTTACTTCTCGTATCTCTCGATTATACAGGCCGGGAGATGCGTAAGCAGCACTGGCCGGATACCTGCAAGTTACTGTTTGCACCGTAGATGTGAGCAGTAACACCTGCAATATTCTGCAATAAATTTCGAACTTTACAGTACCATACGTGCTGCGCCGTAAATTCCGGCATCATTTCCCAGACTTGCAAGAACGATCGGCGTATCCTTGCACAGACTAAACGCATATTTTTTATAATATTTCTGAATAAGGTCAATTAAAGGCTGTCCTGCTTTGGAGACACCGCCTCCCACTACGATGGTTTCCGGATCGATCACGCAGGAGAAAATCGCCAGCGCGCCGCCAAGCTGATCGCCCACTTTTTCCATAATTCTGACAGCCGCCGCATCCCCGTCTTTAAACGCATCCAGAACGTCTTTTGCGCTGATTTCTGTTTTTTCTCTTAAAACGCTGGTATCATCGGACGCCTCCAATTCCTTCTTCGCCATGCGGACGATTCCCGTAGCAGAGGCAACCTGCTCAAGACAGCCTTTATTTCCGCAGTTGCAACTTTCTGTTTCCTCATGATTTATGTTGGCATGTCCAACCTCTCCGCCTGCTCCATGATGGCCGGATACGATTTTACCATCTACAATAATCCCGCCGCCGACGCCAGTGCCCAGAGTCACCATAACCATATTTTTAGAGCCTTCTGCCGCGCCCTTCCACGCTTCTCCAAGGGCGGCTACATTAGCGTCGTTACCAGCCTTTGCAGAAAGGCCGGTAAGCTCGCTTAATTCTTTTGCCACCGGCTTAAAGCCCCAGTAAAGGTTTACCGCACAGGCTGCGTCTCCGTTCTCATTGATGGGTCCGGGAATACCGATTCCCACGCCGTCAATATCCGCTTTATTAAGTTTGCGCTCCTGAATCTTCTCTTCGATGGTCTTTGCCACGTCCGGAAGGATATTTTCACCGCAGTTCTCCGTTCTTGTAGGGATTTCCCACTTGTCGAGCAATGTTCCGTCTGTCTGGAATAATCCGCATTTTACTGTTGTTCCTCCTACATCGATCCCAAAGCAATATAAACCCATTTTTCTTACCTCTCTTTTTCTTTATATTGTCTCTTTTATGTTTCAAGACTTTTGCCATTAATTATTTATTACTTTTGATTATTTCTTTTACTTTTATTAACTCTTTAATTGATTTTTGCTTTTAATTATTTCTTTTTCCGGCGATATTTGCCTGTACGCGCTTATACAGCTCTTCCGCTGCATTGTAGCCCATCTTCTTCTGTCTGTGGTTAACCGCCGCAGATTCCACGATAACCGCAAGATTTCTGCCGGGACGGATAGGAAGCGAATGGCAGACGATCTTGTTTCCTAAATATTCCGTATACTCTTCATGAAGCCCCAGACGGTCGTATTCCTTGTCTCTGTCCCATTCCTCCAGCTTAATAACAAGGTCTATAGACTGGGTGTCCTTTACGCTTTCCACACCGAACAGGGTTTTTACGTCAATGATACCAATACCGCGAAGCTCAATAAAATGTCTGGTAATATCCGGTGCGGAACCCACCAGCGTAACATCGCTCACCTTACGAAGCTCTACCACATCATCGCTGACCAGACGGTGTCCCCTCTTGATCAGTTCCAGAGCCGCCTCACTTTTGCCGATCCCGCTCTCTCCGGTGATCAAAATGCCCTCTCCGTAAACATCCACCAGGACGCCGTGAATGGAAATGCACGGAGCAAGCTGAACGCCAAGCCAGCGGATGATTTCCGCCATAAAGCTGGAAGTAGTTCTCTCTGTTACAAAAGTCGGTACATTGTATTTCAGCGCCATCTCGATCATATCCTTGGAAGGTCTGGTCATGGTACTGAAAACAACACATGGAATCTTGCTGGAAATAAACCGTTCATATTTAAATTTCCGCTCTTCATCATTAAGCTGCATCAGATAGGTAAATTCCACATAACCAATAATCTGCACACGCTCATTGGCAAAATGCTCCAGATACCCGGTAAGCTGCAGGGCTGGACGGTTGATCTCCGCAGTCATTACACGCATATCACTCAGGTCGATTTCAGGAGTCAAATTAGTCAGGCCAAGCTCCTGCACCATTTTAGTCAACTCTACACCCTTCATACGTTCGTTCTCCTTTAGGTTTCTTTTTGTCATATTTTATGGCTATTATATCATAAGCCCATGCTAAACTTCAACGAATGTCACATATTTTTCTGCGCCGGATGGAAAAATTCATACACCTGGCCGGCGCTTCTGGCGTTCATAGATTCTGTTTCCGCCAACTCTTCCAAAGAAGCGTCACGGATATTCTCTATGGACTTAAACCGGCGCATTAATGCTTTTCTTCTGGTCTCCCCGATTCCCGGGATATCATCCAGAAGAGAATGCACCTGCTCCTTGCTTCTTAAGGAACGGTGGTATTCAATGGCAAAACGGTGCGCTTCATCCTGAATCCTCGTGATCAGACGAAAACCTTCGCTGGACGTGTCAATGGGAATTTCCGTATTCTGATAGTACAGCCCTCTTGTTCTATGATGGTCATCCTTCACCATCCCGCACACAGGAATGGAAAGGCCCAGCTTATCCAGCACCTGGAGGGCAATATTCACCTGTCCTTTGCCGCCGTCCATCAAAAGAAGATCCGGCATTTTGGCAAAGCTGTCATACTCATTGCTGCTTTCATGGGTAAAGCGGCGCGTCAGAACTTCTTCCATACTGGCGTAATCGTTAGGCCCCTGCACCCATTTAATCTTAAATTTACGGTAATCGCTGCGTTTGGGCCGGCCTTTTTCATATACCACCATAGAACCAACAGCTTCAAAACCGCTGATATTGGAAATATCATACGCCTCCATACGCATGAGCCCGGACAGTCCAAGCCATTCTTCCACCTCACGGACAGCGCCGACGGTTCTTCCTTCCTCGCGTTTGATCCGCTCACGGTCCTTGCTCAAAACCATCCTCGCATTTTCCTCTGCCATTTCCACAAGCTTTTCCTTTGTTCCCTTTTTAGGTACCCGGATATGAACCTTTTGCTTCCGACGTCCGGTAAGCCAGTCTTCAATGACCGCAGCGTCCTCGATCTCCCTTGGAAGCATGATTTCTCCCGGGATAAAGGGCGTTCCCGCATAAAATTGCTTTATAAAGCTGGAAAGCACCTGTTCCTTCGTATCTCCCCTGGCAACACGCAGATAAAAATGATCCCGTCCGATCATCTTGCCATCCCGCATGAAAAACACCTGCACCACGGCGTCCTGCTCCCGCAAATCTTCGCTTTCATCCATTGCAACTGCAATAATATCCCTGTCGTCCTGCCCGTAGCCTGTAATTTTCTGGCGCTCGCCGATTTTCCGGATACTCTGGATGAGATCCCGGTATTCCATCGCTTCCTCAAACCGCATTTCCTCAGAGGCTGTCTGCATTTTTTCTGTAAGGCTGTTGATCGTATCCTGAAAATCCCCGTTCAGGAAACGAATAACCTTCTGGATATTTTTCTTATATTCCTCTGAAGTAATGTTTCCCTGACAGGGAGCCATGCACTGCTTCATATGATAATACAGGCAGGGACGATCCTTGCCGCAGTCCCGGGGCAGATTACGGTTACAGGAGCGTACCTTATAAAGCTTGGTAACAAGGTCGATCACATCCTTCACCGCGCCTGCGCTGGTATAAGGGCCGAAATAACGGTTTTTATCCTTTTTCATCCTATGGGCAAAAAGCACACGGGGATAGGGTTCCTGAACCGTTACCTTAATAAACGGATAGCTCTTGTCGTCTTTCAGCATGGTATTATATTTCGGACGGTGTTCTTTGATCAGATTGCACTCAAGAACCAGAGCTTCCAGTTCGGAATCCGTAACAATATATTCAAACCGCGCAATATGCGTCACCATCTGTTCAATTTTTACGCCTTTATTGCGGCTGCTCTGGAAATATTGGCGAACGCGGTTTTTCAGGCTTACCGCCTTGCCTACGTATATAATTTCATCCTTTTCATCATGCATGATATAGACGCCGGGCCTGGCGGGAAGCTTTTTCAATTCTTCTTCTATTTGAAACATATGTTCTACTCCTTCCTGACATACTCCCACTGCCTGTACAATGCATAAAGGCGGGGACTTCTGCTGCGCAAGGTTAAAGCGGACATTCGCATTCCGCCCTTACCGCATGGTCATAATCGCCATCCGGCATTCTTATAGCAATTTTTCCACCTGTGCGGTTGGAATATCAAAAATATTGCAGCCGGATCCCCGGGTTTTAGGGAAATGCCGGCTGCAGCAAATTTACATAATCGATATTTACCTGTTTAGTTGACTGAAGTTACATTATCTTCCGTTTCTGTAGCTTTTGCTTCTGGAGCCTGTGCTTCTGCATTCTTTACTTCCGGATCCTGCGTCTCTGTATTTTTTACTTCTGCATTCTGCGTTTCTGAATCTGCAGTTTCCTTTTTATCTTCCAATGCCGCCAGATCCAGTTCTTCCAGATTTTCCGGAATCGGAAGTCCTTTTTCCACAGCGCGGAAAATCTTCATAAATTCCTTTCCGGTAATGGTTTCTTTTTTGATCAGGTATTCCGCGATCTTATCCAGCGCTTCCCGATGCCCGCTGAGCAGCCGCTTGGATTCTTCATAAGAAACATGGAGAAGCTGCATAACCTCGTGGTCGATCTCCGTAGCTGTATTATCGCCGCAGTTTAAAACTGCACGGCCGCTGAGGTATTGGTTTTCCTGAGTGGCAAGTCCCATCAGCCCGAACTTCTTGGACATACCATACTGAGTGACCATCGCCCTCGCTACCTTGGTGGCCTGCTCAATATCGTTGGCTGCGCCTGTAGTGACCGTATCAAAAACGATCTCTTCCGCGGCGCGGCCTCCCAGATAGCCTACCAGCATAGCCTCCAGTTCCTTCTGGGTATTAAGGTATTTCTCTTCTTCCGGCACCTGCATGACATAGCCCAAGGCTCCCATGGTACGGGGCACGATCGTAATCTTCTGGACAGGCTCCGCATCCTTCTGCAATGCACTGACAAGGGCATGGCCCACCTCGTGATAGGATACGATACGGCGCTCCTGCGCGCTTAATATACGGTCTTTTTTCTCTTTGCCTACTAGAACCACCTCCACGGATTCCAGAAGATCCTTCTGGCTGACGGCTGTCCTTCCGTTCTTTACAGCAAGAATAGCAGCTTCATTGATCATATTTGCCAGATCAGAGCCCACGGCGCCCGAGGTTGCCAGTGCGATCCCCTCAAAGTCAACGGTTTCATCCAGAAGCACATCCTTGGCATGAACCTTAAGAATATCGATACGTCCCTTTAAATCCGGACGATCTACGATCACACGTCTGTCAAATCGTCCCGGACGCAGCAAAGCCGGGTCCAGAACTTCAGGACGGTTGGTTGCAGCCAGGATCAGAAGTCCCTTTGACGTATCAAAACCATCCATTTCCGCCAGAAGCTGGTTCAGGGTCTGTTCACGCTCGTCGTTGCCTCCACCGTAATGGGAATCACGGCTTTTGCCGATGGCATCGATCTCATCGATAAATACAATACAGGGCGCGTTCTTCTTGGCTTCCTCAAACAGGTCGCGGACACGGGAAGCGCCCACGCCTACAAACATTTCCACAAATTCTGAACCTGACAGGGAAAAGAAAGGAACATGGGCTTCTCCTGCTACTGCTTTTGCAAGCAGGGTTTTTCCTGTTCCGGGAGGGCCTACAAGAAGGGCTCCTTTTGGCAGCTTCGCTCCAATTGTCGTATATTTGCCGGGATTGTGCAGAAAATCCACAACCTCCTGCAAAGATTCCTTCGCTTCATCCTGTCCCGCCACATCTTTGAAGGTAATTCCTGTTTCCTTCTGAACGTATGCTTTCGCGCGGCTTTTGCCCACGCCCATCATTCCTCCGCCCTTGTTCATACGGCGCATAAAAAACATCAGCATTGCAAATAAAAGCACTGTAGGGAGCAGTACACTCAGCATCATCGCCAGAAATTCCGACATGGCGTCCGGTTCCTCTGCCTTAAAGACAATATCCTTACCGGAAAGGCGTTCTGTCAGGGCATCCTCTGACTCCATCTGCCTGGTGTAGTAAGTCATATCCTGATATGCGGATAACTGTGTCCTTGGCTCGATCGTCAGTGTTCCGGACTGCAGGGTAACTGATTTCACCTGATCCTTTTCTACCATATCGATAAATTTGTCATAGGTGATCTCACTGGAATTATCCTGCAGCATATTAGTAAACAGGCTGAAGCACACCAAGGTAACCAAAAGGCAGATCAAAAAGGCCAGTATTGACTGATGATTCTTATTCGGTCCCTGATTCTTGGGGTTATTACGATCCGGTCTGTTTCCGTTCGGTTTGTTGTCATTATCCATTCTGTTCCTCCTCTTGTGTGTAACACACAACTATTTCTTATTATAAAGAGATTCCGTGGAGAAATCAACCGGGATATGTGAAATTCCTTTGAATTATTATCGTTCTATACTTTTCTTTGCCCTGCTTAAAGCTGATCAGCACAGTAAGGACAACGTGAAACTTAGCAAAACTTAAAATTTACTATAAATTCGTATTCTACGTACAAAAAGAAGCACTGAAAACCTCTTTTTGCTGATTTTCGGCGCTTTTTTTGTCTATTATTCTATTTTACTTTTTTGTAAATTCGCTACAGTGAAACTTAGCGAAATTTAAAATTTACTATGAATTCACTCTCTATATACAGTAATTACATCACATTATCAGTCATGGTCGCCGCAGTGATGTTCGCCACAACCATGCTCGCCGCAAGTGTGGCCCTCACCGTGATGCTCTTGGTGGTGATTGCAGCGGACATCGGGATTGAAGTCCAGATTTCCTGCAGCAAAAGCCGCAGCCGCCTCGTCTGCATTGCCAGACACGCCGCCGTACAGCTTAATATTAGCTGCCGCTAAAGCTGCCTGTGCGCCGCCTCCAATACCTCCGCAAATCAGCACATCTGCGTTCAACGCAGTCAGCACACCGGCTAATGCGCCGTGACCGCTGCCGTTGGTATCTACAACCTCCGTGGAAATGATCCTGCCGTCCTCTACATCATAGATTTTGAACTGTTCGGTGTGACCGAAATGCTGGAAGATTTCTCCGTTTTCATAGGTAACTGCAATTCTCATAATATGATCTCCTTTTTCAATTTTGTATTGTTCATAGTAGGCCTGCTTGTAGCATCCGTCATATCCGCAATTTGTACTTTGCCCGTTGCAGAGCCAAAAATCGCCGCCTTCAATACGAAGCGGACAGCCGTCAACGATACAGTCTGCAACTTTCTTCCTTGCGCTTTCGTAAATGCGCTGTACCGTTGTTCTGGCGATCTGCATGAATGCCGCACACTTTTCTTGTCCGTAGCCTTCTTTGTCAATCAGACGAAGGGTTTCATATTCGTCCACGGTCAGGATGATCGGCTCTTTGTCTGTGGAAGAATCCATTGGGGTAAATAATATGGTTTGAGGATAATGGCAGACTTTCCTGCATTTTATTGGTCTTGACATAAGACGCCTCCTTAATACAGCCTTTTTTGTATTATACTTTGTTTTCGGGCATATGTCAATAACATAATTGACATATGCCCGAAACAGCAGTATAATTAGAAAATACAGGAGGACAATCTATGGAATTTGAATCTTATTTTCCCATATGGGATAAGCTAAATAAACAACAGCAGGAACGAATCAAGAACAGTCTGGCTTTCCGTCAGGTCAAAAAAGGCACAATTATACATAACGGAAATATGGACTGCACTGGCCTTCTTCTTATCAAGTCGGGACAGCTCCGTGCTTATATTCTTTCCGATGAAGGACGGGAGATCACCATCTACCGTTTGTTCGATATGGATGTGTGCTTGTTTTCCGCGTCCTGCATCATGCGCTCCATTCAGTTCGAGATAACGATTGAAGCAGAAAAGAACACCGAACTGTGGGTAATTCCCTCCGAGATTTACAAGAGCATCATGGAAGCATCCGCGCCCGTAGCAAACTACACCAATGAACTGATGGCCAGCCGGTTTTCCGATGTGATGTGGCTCATTGAGCAGGTCATGTGGAAGAGCCTCGATAAACGGGTAGCTGCCTTTTTGCTGGAGGAATCCGCCATTGAGGAAACCAATGAATTGAAAATTACCCATGAAATCATAGCAAACCACCTTGGTTCTCACCGTGAAGTCATCACAAGGATGCTGCGTTATTTCCAAAACGAAGGCATGGTAAAGCTGTCCCGTGGCACTGTGCTGATTACGGATGAAGAAAAGCTCCGCGAACTGAGTAAATAATTATTTTTCGTGTTCTTATTTATCCATACCGCAGGCAAAGGACGCTTCTGCCAGCGCACGATCATTGGCAACGGCATCGTAAAAACGATATCCACCGGCGAAATTATAAGCAATCAATCCATTTCCCTCTAAAATACGGCTGGCAATGTAGCTGCGCAGCCCGCTTTGGCAGATCACATAGACGGGCTTTGATGCATCCAGTTCACCCAGGCGTTCTCTCAACTCATCTACCGGAATATTGAGAAAACCGTCGATATGACCGCGCCGGTATTCTCCTGCGGTTCTGGTGTCAAGAAGCGTTGCGCTGCCATCTATCGGAAGATTATCCAAGTCGGAAAGATGCCATTGTTTCAGCATTCCATTTGCAATATTGTCGATCATAAATCCAGCCATATTGACCGGATCTTTTGCTGAGGAATAGGGCGGCGCATAGGCAAGATCCAAATCTTTCAGTTCAGTTGCCTTCATTTTCGCACGAATAGCGGTTGCCAGCACATCAATCCGTTTGTCCACGCCCTCATAGCCTACAATTTGTGCACCCAGTAAGCGGTAGGTTTCCTTTTCGAAGACGATCTTCATTGTCATGACCTTGCCGCCGGGATAATATCCGGCATGGCTCATGGGGGAAAGAATAACCGTATCGACATTTAAGCCTATACGTTTTGCATGGGTTTCATTTATACCGGTAGACGCCGCAGTCAAATCAAATACCTTGATGACAGAACTGCCCTGACTGCCTTGATAACGGCTGTCGCCGCCGCAGATATTGTCGGCAATGATGCGTCCCTGCTTATTCGCCGGTCCAGCAAGGGAGATGAGGGCATCTTCTCCCGTGACAAAATGCTTCACCTGTACTGCGTCCCCGGCGGCGTAAATATCCGGTACAGAGGTTTCCATACGGTCATTTACCACGATACTGCCCCTGACGCCAAGTTCCAATCCGGCTTCTTTGGCAAGTTTGGTGTCCGGCGTAACACCGATGGCAAGCACTGCCATATCCCCGTGAAGTTGGCTGCCATCTGACAGAAGCACATCCACACCATTATTCTTTTCGGAAAATCCCTCCACTTTATGTCCAAATGCCAGACGGACGCCGCGCTTTCTGACCTCTGCGTGAATGAAAGCTGCCATGTCCGCATCAAAGGGCATCATAAGCTGCTTTTGGCTTTGCACGATGGTCACATCCATGCCAAGTTCCCGAAGATTTTCCGCAAGCTCCAGGCCAATGAACCCGCCTCCGGCGATCACAGCGGATTTTGGGTGGTTCCGATTGATATAATCCTTGATTTTGAAGGTATCCTCAATGGTACGCAAGGTAAACAGCTTGTCCATCTCCATGCCGGGCAGCTTCGGCTGTGACGGCTTCGCACCGGGGGAAAGGATCAGCTTGTCGTAGCTTTCTTCAAATTCCTCCCCGGTTTGCAGATTTTTTACGGAAACGGTTTTTCTTTCCGGGTGGATTGCCGTTACTTCATGCCGTACTTTCATATCCACACGAAAACGGGAGTAGAAGCTCTCCGGTGTCTGCAGAGTCAGTTCTTCAGGATTGACGATGGTATCCCCGATATAATATGGCAGGCCGCAGTTGGCATAGGAAACATATCCGCTGCGTTCAAAGACGATAATCTGCGCTTGTTCATTTAATCTGCGAATGCGGGCAGCAGCCGTTGCACCACCGGCTACGCCGCCAACAATAATCACTTTCATTTATACTACCGCCTTTCCCAGCATTTTGAGAATGGCTTCCTTTGGTCTTGCACCCATTGCCCGATTGACGGCCTTGCCATTCTTCATAACAACGAGAGTGGGAATACTCATCACGCCAAATTGACTTGCAAGCTCCGGCTGCTCTTCCACATTAACTTTACCGACCTTGACGTCGGAGCGTTCTTCTGCAATCTCTTCTACAATGGGAACGACCATACGGCACGGACCGCACCAGGGCGCCCAGAAGTCCAACAGGACGGGCTTGTCCGAGTTCATCACTTCGTTATGGAAATTGGATTTATTGATATTAATAGCAGACATTTTGTAGTCCTCCTTGTTTTTTTATTTTGTGGCTTTATTATAGCCGATATTTTTTGCCTTTTCTGTGATGATATCACCTATATCTCCGAAAATTATAAAAAACAATACCACATAACCTTCATTTTGTAGTATACTAAAACCAGTAAGGCAAGAGTTACTGCGGACTGTGAATGCAGCGAACAGTAACCACTGAGCAATCATTCAGATAATATAGTGGGAAAGGAAAAACCGACAAATGAAGATAGGATTTGACAACGAAAAATACCTTAAAATGCAGTCCGAGCATATCCGGGAACGTATCAGCAAATTTGACAACAAGCTTTATCTGGAATTCGGCGGCAAATTATTCGATGATTTTCACGCATCCAGAGTCCTTCCCGGTTTTGAACCAGACAGCAAGCTCCGCATGCTTATGCAGTTGAGCGACCAGGCAGAGATCGTTATTGTTATCAGCGCCGCCGACATCGATAAAAACAAAGTGCGGCAGGATCTTGGAATTACCTACGATATGGACGTTCTCCGTCTGATCGATGAATTTACCGACCGCGGACTTTATGTAGGCAGCGTATGTATCACACAGTACTCCGGACAGGAGGGAGCCGATCTGTTTAAAAACCACCTGGAAAAACTTGGAATACGTGTATACACCCACTACACAATACCGGGCTATCCAAGCAATACCTCCCTGATCGTCAGCGACGAGGGCTACGGCAAAAACGAATACATTGAAACCACACGCCCTCTGGTAGTCGTTACCGCGCCCGGTCCGGGAAGCGGCAAAATGGCCACCTGCCTCTCACAGCTATACCATGAATATAAACGCGGCATCAGCGCCGGATACGCCAAATTTGAAACCTTCCCCATCTGGAATATTCCGTTAAAGCATCCGGTAAACCTTGCCTATGAGGCAGCTACCGCAGACCTGAACGACGTAAACATGATCGACCCATTCCATCTGGAAGCTTATGGAGAAACAACGGTAAATTATAACCGTGATGTGGAAATCTTCCCTGTCCTGCAGGCAATGTTTGAGAAGATCATCGGAAAATGCCCTTATAAATCCCCCACGGACATGGGAGTAAACATGGCGGGCAACTGCATTATTGACGATGAGGTCTGCAAAGAGGCTTCCCGTCAGGAAATCATCCGCAGATATTATAAGAGCATGGACGCCCTTGTATCCGGCACAGGCAAGGAAGAAGAGGCGTTTAAAATCGAGCTTCTTCTGAAACAGGCTCACGCAGCGGTAGAAGACCGCAGAGTCGTCCCCGCAAGCCTGGAAACAGAAACCCGGACAGGCGCGCCTGCCGCAGCCCTGGAGCTTCCTGACGGCAGGATCGTCTACGGCAAAACCTCCGACCTTCTCGGCGCTTCCTCCGCCCTGCTTTTAAACGCATTAAAGGAGCTGGCCGGGATCGACCACGAACATCATGTCATCTCACCGGAGGCCATCCGTCCGATTCAGGAATTAAAAACAAAATATCTGGGAAGCAAAAACCCGCGGCTTCATACAGACGAAACTCTGATCGCGCTGTCCGTCAGCGCCGCAAGCAGCAGCGAAGCCCGCCTTGCCTTGGAACAGCTTCCTAAATTAAAAGGCTGTCAGGCGCATACCTCTGTTTTGCTTTCTTCCGTGGATATCCGGGAGTTTAGAAAGCTTGGAATCGAGCTTACCTGCGAACCGAAATTTGAAAAACCGAAGACCTATAAATAAGCTTTATACAAAATAGAATCCTGCAGAGCAGGATTCTATTTTTGTTATATAATTGTTTTATGCTGTTTTATGATTGATTGTTTTATTTGTATTTTTCTACAATCGCTTTCATTTCGGGAAGCTTCTCTTCCATATCCCTTACCAGCTTAAACTGTGTCCTGGTGCGGTCAAGGTTGTGGCCTTCCCTGTGAATCTTGAAATAATGATCCCCTTCCAGATAATCGGTCAGGAACCGCATTCCGCATTCAAAGGTCATCAGGATCGCTCCCATAGGAAGCATATCCAGCTCCGCCTCTGTCAGTGCGCCTGCACAGCCCTCGATAAAGCCTTTTACGTAAACCTCATATAAATGCAGATCAAAGGATACCTTTGACAGATCCGGTTCGTCCTCCGCCCCTGTGCTGGCGCCGAAGCGGATAGAATCGCCGAAATCATTAACGGAAAGCCCCGGCATTACCGTATCCAGATCGATCACGCAGATTGCCCGTCCTGTCTCATCATCGATCATAATATTATTAAGCTTCGTATCATTGTGCGTTACGCGAAGAGGCAGTATCCCCTGCTCCTGCCGGTCGCACAGAGTATGCGCAAGCGCCTCCCGGTCCAGTACAAACTGTACTTCTTCCTGAACGCCGGACGCCCGTCCGCAGGCGTCCAGAGCCAGCGCTTCCTTAAATTTCCGGAAACGGTCTACCGTATTATGAAAGTTCTCAATGGTCTCATGAAGCGTTTCCGCCGGATAATCCGCCAAAAGCCGCTGGAAATGCCCGAAAGCGACCGCGCTCTGATAAAAGTCATTATCATTCTCCACCGAATCAAAGCAGGTGGCGTTCTCTATAAAAAGATAAACTCTCCAGTATTCCCCCTCGGAATCAACATAGTAAGGTTTTCCTTCATGACTTTCTAACAGATTCAGGGTCTCTCTTTCCACATCCCCGCCGTGCTCCTCGATCTTCCTTCTCAGCCAGGAGGTAACGCCGCTGATGTTTTCCATTAATTCTTCCGGCTTTGTAAAAATCCGTTTATTCATTTTCTGCAGAATATAGCGCTTGATTCCGGCATCTGTACGGAAGGCAAGACGAAATGTATCGTTGATGTGTCCGCTTCCAAAGGGAATACATTCTTCCAGAGAGCCGGAAAATTCAAACTGCCCTATGACCTCTTGTATCATCCCATTCATTTCCAATTATGCTTCCTCCCATAATTTCTGCGGGTACAGACCTTCATCCTTCAGTCTCTGGATCGCCGCAACTACCACAGGCTTATCCTCCTTGTAGGTCACGCCGTACCACTTATCCATAGATTTCAGCACCTTAACAGAAGCTTTCTTTTCCTTCAAAAGCTCATCCACTACAAAGGGCAGGAAATACTCGCATTTCAGCGGATTTTCCCTGATGCCTGTATCCAGAAACGCGGGGAATCTCTCCTTCAGCTCATGCAGAATACTTGCGGAAAATCCCCACATATTCATGGAAACCGTGCTTCCTTCCGGAATTTCTGTCCAGGTAGCACCGTCGTCCTCCGTGTAGGCAGCGCCGCCCTCTCTCTTTTCAATGCGGGTGCGTTCATGAATGGTGATCAGATGCTCTTCCTCGTCCGTAACGCAGATGCCGCGCGCCACGTGCCCGTTCTCAGTAAGGGTGTTTTCCAGCCTGTAGCCTACCATCATGTACTGATATACCCCGTCTGAATCCTCTGTATTGGAAAGAAAATCATATGCCATCTGAAAGGCATGTCTTCCATAATAATCATCCGCATTAATTACGGCGAAGGGCCCGTCAACCTCATCAATACAGCTAAGAACCGCATGTCCCGTTCCCCACGGCTTCACTCTGCCCTCCGGAACCGCATAGCCCCGGGGAAGGTTATCAAGGCTCTGGAAAACATAAGCCACCTGGATCTGTCTGCTCAGGCGGTCGCCGATGGCCTTCCTGAAATCCGCCTCATTTTCCTTTTTAATAATAAATACTACTTTCTCAAATCCGGCCCTGACTGCGTCATAGATAGAAAAATCCATGATGATATGTCCTTCCTTATCTACCGGATCGATCTGCTTTAAACCGCCGTAACGGCTTCCCATTCCTGCCGCCATAACTACTAATACCGGTTTTTTCATGGTGATACATCCATCCCTTCTATAAATTTATCCAAAACAACGCCTTATCCCTTAATACCGCCGGTAACACCGCCGATGATCTTCTCAGACAGGAAAATATAGAGAATGAAGGTCGGCAGGAATACAATGATAACCGCCGCAAACATACCCGCCCAGTCGCCTGTATATTTCATGGAATTGATCATGGAATAAAGTCCCGGCGCAACAGGCTTCAGGCTGTCTGAGTTTGCAAAGATCAAAGAAAGGAAATATTCATTCCAGATATTAATAAAGTTAAAAATGGTTACTGTCACAATCCCTGACTGCGCCATCGGAAGCATGATCTTCCAGAAGGTGCGCATGGGAGGACACCCGTCGATGGCCGCCGCCTCTTCATAGGTCCTGGAAATATTGCTGAAGAATGTAAGCAGGAAGATCGTCGTATACGGTACGTTGATCCCCACATACAAAATGATCAGCACTACTCTGGCCGCTATATTGTTATTCAGGATTCCCATACCGGAGATCAGGCTGAACAGAGGAAGCACTACCATAATGGCAGGAACCCCCATTGCAGATACAAATCCCGTCTGGATCGCCTTATTCGCAATAAAATCAAAGCGGGAAAGCACATATGCCGCAGGCGCGCACACCAGGATCAGCGCCGTACAGGAAATAATGGAATACAACAGGGAATTTCCGAAAAATCCGGCAACTCCCGAGCCGTTCCAGGCTTTTGCGTAATTTTCAAAATGGAGCCCGCTTTCAAACTTGAGGGCTTTCCCCTGGAAGATTTCTGCGGTGGTCGAGAAGCTTGCACACAACACCCAGCCCAGAAGTACAATGGTAAAGATCACCCAGAGGATCAGGACCAGGTATCCGGGAGCAAGCTTCAGCTCTTTTTTCAGATTGAATTTTCTGCGCGGTTCTTTTTCTTTTGCCATAGCCATCCCCTCCTAGAATTCCAGATCGTCGTCTTTGATCAGCTTGTTGCAGACGGTAAAGATAATTACCACACAAATGCTCAGAAGAACTCCGATGGCGGCTCCAAGCCCGGAGTTACGCTCTGTTACCGTATTGCCTCCCCCGAATATCTGCATGTACATATAAACATACGGCGTAATGGTCTGCGTATCCGCCGTAACAGTAGAAAATAGCTGCGACCATACAAAGAAGCCTACGGAACTTACGGACCACATGGTAATGTTCGTCTTAAATACGCCCTTTAACAGAGGCAGTGTCATATATCGGAACTGCGCTACTTTATTGGCTCCGTCAATGGTGGCCGCCTCATAATATTCCGGGCTGATCCGTTCAATTCCGCTGGTCCAGATAAGCATATGGTATCCCACCATGCCAAAGCAGTAGGCAAACAGCAGCGCCATGAACTTATGGTCATTGTCCAGCCACTGGATCCTGGCAAGTTCTTCCATGTGAAGAGCCTTAAAAACGCCTGTGAGAAGTCCGTAACGGGAACTGTATACATACTGCAGCCACATAGTCGCCAACGCGACCGCGCTTACAATGTTCGGCATATAGATCACTGCGCGGAAAAACTTTTTGAAGCGGATACCGCTGGTAAGGATAACCGCAAAAAGCAGTGACAGAGACATTACGATCAGCCCGCCGAACAGCCATATTCGGAACAGATTATAAAATGCCGTGCGGAACAGGCTTGTGTTCAGAAGCTTCACGTAATTGTCAATTCCCACAAACGTCCATAAATTCATTGCATCCGTGACGCCTTCGATCTTGAAGAAGCTCATAATGATCGTTCTGATGATCGGATACAAAAAGATACCCACAAACAGAATAACTGCCGGCGCCAGAAATGCAACGATCATTGTTTTATTTTTTTTCAATCCGGTTCCCTCCTCTTCCTGAAAATAGTTCAAAACTCTCCCGCCAGTCTTGGCGCGGGCACACTTTAAATTGAAAAGATGGCGGCAGCGTATAAACGATGCCACCATCCGGGTTTCTCAATTATAAAGTTCTCAGGAACTGCCCTCGGAGTGTCATGCAGCAGCCTGCATAGCGGCTACAAACTCGTCAGCAGTCATGGTACCTGCCATTAACTTGATAAAGTTTTCTTTAATAACAGGAGTGATATCAACGTTAGTCTCAACGCCGCACGCCCAGGTGAAACGAGCGGTACTCTGTTCGATCACCGGTTTCGCGCAGGCTACCATTTCCGGCCATTCCGTATTGCTTGTATCAGACGGGATACCTACGGACATTTCAGCCAGCTTCTGGTCGTATTCGCCCTTGGTAAGGTATGTAATCAACTGGAATGCTTCGCTGGAAAGCTTGGAATCCTTATTAATGCCGAATACCTGTGCGCCGAAGTTGTTTGTTTCGATTCCGTTTGCGCCGTCTTCAAGCTCCGGATATGCAAAGCAGCCCCAATTGAAGTCCGGGCCGGCCATATCCTTAACCTCGTTAGGAAGCCAGGAGCCGTTCAGATACATTGCCGCTGTTCCAAGCGCCAGTTCTGTATTCTGTCCTGCAGGCCATACGTTAGAGCCGACCATTTCGGAATAATATCCGTTGGACGCCAGTTCCTCAATATCCTGTGCCATGGTAAGGACTGCCGGGTCGTCCCATTCGCCGTTTGTTACGATCTCAACGACTCTTTCTTCTCCTACCAGTCTTGCAAGATGATATCCGATCACGCAGGTTGCGTACGCATCATCCATGGTCATTGGCGTAATACCGGCGTCTTTTAATTTCTGGCATACATCCAGAAATTCTGCCCATGTAGTCGGTTCCTCTGTGATGCCAGCCTGCTCAAACAGGTCTTTGTTATAGAAAAACGCGAACACATTCGGCTGATAAGGAATGGTCTTCAGAGTTCCGCCGCCTGCTTCTCTGCAGGCTGCCATCAGTCCTGCATTTGCGGTGGCTTCATAGTCGTTTTCTTTTGCAAGGTCCTCCAGATCCAGAAGATATTTTGCATACATTCCGTTTACACGGTCAATATCCTCGTCAAACATGTCGATCTGCGTACCGCCGTCCAAAGCCGGCTGAAGAGCTTCACGGTTGCCGGTACGTCCCTTAAACTGAAGGTCGACCTTAATGCCTGTCTCTTCTGTAAATGCATCGACCGCTTCCTGGATCGCCTGTCCCTGGGGCTCTGTGGACTCCCACATAGACCAGTAAACCACGGTGTCGTCCGCTGCCTGCACGCTCACAGCCGGAACAACCATTGCGCCTACCATTGCCGCACACATCATTGCACTAAGAAGCTTCTTTTTCATTGCCATATTGCCTTACCTCCTTAAAATGTAATTCATTGTGATATTTCAGCAGGCATTTGTCACTTTCCACCTAATCCCTGCCCTTATGTTTCTAATTTTAGCATTTTTGCACAATTAGTATTTGCACAATCATTCATTTCTTTTGTATAAAAAGATATTTTCCACAAATTTCCAAGGCTTTTATTGTGCAATTTCTTTCCAGATGATTCCTCCGGGTTCCAGGGTATATTCCTCAGTTTTTCCTTCTCCGTCATAAACTACGGTCGTCTGTTCCCGGGAGGTATTATTCAATACCGCATATTTTCCGGCTTCCGGATAGGCATGGACCTCGCAGCTTGGATTCTGTGCAAACCACAGCTTCAGCCTGTCTTCCTTTCCGGCCGCATAGTACAATGCGCGCAGAAGCAGCCTGGTATTCTCAAAGCTGTAAGGAAGGCCGGCCAGATATACTCCGCGGCCTCTGCCGTATTTATGCGCGGCGGAATGGACCTCTCCCTGTGAAAACTCCACGATCTCCGTATCCTCGCCCAGGGCATAGACATTTTTCATACTCTCCCCGAAATCATAGGCCGATATGCGGTCCTGCGCCATAAAATGGCCTTCCTGAGCCTCTGTAAAATACTTATCCGAAGATAAACTAAAGCCCAGTTCCTTATCCACGCCCATAACATCCGCAAGCTGGAAGTATCTTCCTCCTGCATGATAAGCGCTGGGTTCGCCCACTCCCAGGAAACCGCCGCCGTTGTACACCCATCTGCGGATTTCCGCCCCAAGGGCCGGATCCGCCCATTCTTCCCCGCCGGAAAACGCGGTCATGGCGTCTCCTGCGTTAATGATCACATCCACATCTTCGGGAATCCCATGCTCCTTCACTTCACGGAAGCTTAAAAAGGATACATCCACCCCCGCGCCGCTTAAGGATTCCATCATTCCCATATAGGAATAGCATTGCTTGTACCAGAGTTCATGGGCCACCATATACGGCTGCCAGGAACGCAGAGAACCCCAGCAGTTCAGGACGGCGACCTTCAATCCGTTATAAGGCCGGACGCCTTTTACATTATCGTAGATCAGGCGGAACTCATCTGTTACTTTCTCTATGTAATCCACAAAGGCAGGGAATTTGTATGCAAGGCTTAAATATCCCCCGTATCCGATTCTGTCCACCGGCTTACGCATAATGGCCCGTCTTGCGGTGATCCAGTTTTCCATGGCCTCTGGTACCGGGTCGTTCCCCTCATAGAAGGTATCCGGGAAAAAGTACGGCAGGAAACGTCCCTCTGTGTACTTCACATGAGGAATCTCGGAAATCAGGCGCAGGCTCACGCCGCCTCCCACGCTTCCCACTACGGCGTCCAGGCCGATCTCGCCGAAGTATTTCCCGTAGGGCTCCGTACCGATCCAGTTATCCCCCAGGAACATCATGGCTTCCCGTCCCGCCTCATGGACAAGGGCTACCAGTTCCTTTGCCTTTCCTGCCACAAATCTCTGAATAAAGTCCATGTAATCCAGATAATGGGCGCTGGGTACACGGAAGGAGGAATTATAATAGCCGTTATCCACAATGTCCTCCGGGCGGAGGGCATAGCCGTATTCCTTCTCAAATTCCTCAAGGGCCTTCACCGACACGGTGGCTCCATAGCCGAACCAGTCAACATATTTTTCTTTTGCGCGGCTGTTGAAAACAAGCGTAAAATGATAGAAAAATGTAGTAAACCGTACTACGTCCGTGGAAGGATTGTCCTTAAGCCACTGCGCCAGATATTCCTTTGCAAACTCCCAGGAAGCCTCCTGGCGCACATCAAAGGGAATCTCATGGGGCTTATCTCCCCAGTTATTGGTAATATGATTATACATCTGAGTAGGATCCCAGATGGCATACACCAAAAAGGATACCGTATATTCATGGAACGGCTTCGCATTTTTTATCAGGATCTGATGTTTTTCCGTATCCAGCTCCCAGTCGCATACAGGGACCGTCTCCTGTGAGGAACGGTCAATGACCTCCCACCAGCGTTTCGGATCATGAAGATAATCCGGGATCACCTGTTCCTGATAATATCCCTCCATAAAAGAAATGGAAAGCGTCGTATCCGCCGCAGTACAATGTCTGGACATCAGATAAAGCTGCTGGCACTCGTCCATGTGCTTTTCCGCGAATTCATTGTGTCCTCTTGAAACAAAATAGGTGGTATAGATCTTTGCGTCCAAAGCCTTGACCTCATCGTCCAGCTTCGTTCCGTCGCTGTCGCGCAGCGCGTCTGCCCCCCAACGATCCAGCATTTCTCTGGTTTCATCCAGAAAGTTTGACTCGCTCGGAAGGGTTACTCTTCCTTTGGTTTTTGACATTGCTGTTCCTCCTTCTGAAATCTTACTCTTCTCCGCCGCTGACCAGAACCCGCAGGTTCCGGACGGCAGGCCGTTTTCTTCGTTGTCCAGGAAATTCTCCTGTATCCAGTATACCCTATTTTGCCCTGTTAAGGTCTTGCACAATCGTAGCTTTTTTTTATACGATTACCGTCCTCATGTGGTCTTTCAAGAAAAATTGTTCATCATGCTCATTTTTTTTATATTTTCCGCTTTATATCTGGTTTTTTTTCACTATTTAAGCTATAATATATTCAAGGAAGGAAACGGAAACTATGGCATTTGAAAGCATTTATCTGGAAGAAGATATTCATATAGAAAAAATTTATACCATCCATTATTTTGAATACAGAAACGATTTTCATTTTGACGGAGAAAGACACGATTTCTGGGAATTTCAATGCGTGGATAAGGGTGAAGCGGAGATACGCACGGACAGCGGCGTCCACATTTTAAGCCGAGGACAGGTGATCTTTCATAAACCTAACGAATTTCACACTCTTACTGCCACGGGCAAAAACGCGCCCAACATCGTGGTGGTTTCCTTTGAGTGCAATTCGCCCTGTATGAGCTTTTTTGAAAATAAAATATTGAATCTGTCCGACGCGGAGCGCAGCCTGATGGCTATGGTCATCGCCGAGGCCAGACGCTGTATCGCAACTCCCCTGGACGACCCTTACACAGAAAAAATGGAAAAGCGTCCGGATATCCAGTTCGGTTCCCAGCAATTGATACGCCTGTATCTGGAGCAGATGCTGATCTATATGATCCGGCGTCATACCATGCCGCAGCTCGCTGTTTCCCTGGATAAATTTGTGAATTTAAAAAACAGCTCCGCAACCTATAATAAAATTATTTTTTATCTGGAAGAACACATTCGGGAGTATGTCTCCATTGAAGATATCTGCCACGACAACCTGATCGGCCGCTCCCAGCTTCAAAAGCTGTTCCGGGAACAGAATCACTGCGGCGTCATAGAGTTTTTCTCCCGGATGAAAATTGAATTTGCCAAGCAGCTCATCCGTGAGAACCAGATGAACTTTACCCAGATTTCGGATTTTTTGGGGTATTCCTCTATCCACTATTTTTCCAGGCAGTTCAAGAAGATTTCAGGAATGACGCCGTCAGAATACGCCTCTTCTATCAAGGCGCTGTCTGAGCGTGATCCAAGGTGATTAAAAAATCTATATAAATGATAAATAAGGAGAGGAAAGAATTATGAGAGTGTACAAAGTAAAAGACTATCAGGAACTCAGCCGCAAAGCAGCCAATCTTATCGCTGCGCAGGTTATCATGAAACCGGACTGCGTCCTTGGACTTGCTACCGGCTCTTCCCCCATCGGTACCTATGACAACCTTGTTGCCATGTACGAGAACGGAGATGTGGATTTCTCCGGTATTACCACGGTAAATCTGGACGAATATAAGGGACTGGACGCATCCAATGACCAGAGCTACCGCTATTTCATGAACGAGCATTTCTTTAACCGCGTAAATGTCCCCATGGAGCGCACCCACGTTCCCAACGGCACAGAACCGGACAGCGCCAAAGCCTGCGCAGACTATAATGAGATCCTCCATCAGGCAGGAACCGTAGACCTGCAGCTTCTGGGCCTTGGGCATGACGGCCATATTGGTTTTAATGAGCCGTCAGATACCTTTGCCGATGAGACGCATTGTGTGGATCTGGAGGAAATCACCATCCAGGCGAACAAACGCTTCTTTGCCAGCGAGGCGGACGTACCCAGGCAGGCATATACCATGGGAATCGGTACCATCATGCGCGCGAAGACCGTGCTTGTTATCGTAAGCGGAGCGGACAAGGCCAAAATCCTGAACCAGATGATCAATGGCCCGGTCACTCCAAGGGTACCGGCCTCTATCCTTCAGTTCCATCCCAACGCGATCATCATTGCGGACGAGGCGGCTTTATCTGAAACAGAATTATAAGGCCTCTGACTGAAGGACAGATCAGCTCCCGCTGCTGATACGAATTTGTTGCTTACCGCATAAAGGCGGAAGTCATTTCACATCTGATCAAATCCCCTGCAGCGCAATACGGTAAAACCGTAACGCCCCGCAGGGGATTTGATCTTTTACAAAACGAACATTGGCATTCCGCTTTGCTGTATGCTCATGAACGCCGGTTCCAAAGCGTATCTGTCAGAATCTTCCTGCCTGTTATTCATTGCATTTAAGGATGTCCTCATAGAAGGCATCCATCTCTTCCTGGGATTCAAACACAGCCACATACATCTGATTTCCCATAGCGCCGGAAAGAACATCCGGGATACGCTCCATCATCTTCATCTGATGGCCGTATTTCTCCATGATATCCCCATGACTCATGGCGAAATCCTTTCCGTCACGGCGTCCCGCAAAAGCACAGTACGCATGATCTCCCACCGCCATGGTGGAACGGTCAAAGGCGATCATATCCGCCCAGATCTTATAAACATCCGTGCTGTGGGCAAAATCGATCATATCCGGGGTAACGCCGCCGCTGGGGCGCATATTTACCTCCAGGGCAACCAGGTCTCCTTTCTTTCCCAGTCCCTCCTGATCCTTCAAAAGACGGAAGAACTCAAAATGTACGAAACGGCTTTTTACCCCAAAGCTCTTCACCGTCGCGCGTCCTGCGGCACGGGTATCCTCCGGCAGGTTTTTCAGGATATAAAAAATGGAGTTGTCGGAGTTATTGACAATATCCATAATGGACATAGGAGTCACGTTTCCTGTCTCGAACATAGGCTCGCCTTTGGAATCGATGATCGCGTCATAGGAATTGACCTCGCCGTTTACGTACTCTTCCATAATATATGTAGTATCCGGCCATTTCAGCTTAAAGAATTCCTTCATAAATTCTTCGTCCGTAATCTTGAAGGTATGGGAGGCTCCCACCCCGTTGTCAGGCTTCGCCACTACCGGATAGCCTACCTTTGCGGCAAATTCCAGGCAGTTTTCCAGATTATCCACCATATGATAGCGCGCTGTGGGGATTCCGGTCTTTGCATAGTATTCCTTCATTTTGGATTTAAATTTGATCCGGGGAATATCCTCCGCCTTAAAACCGCTGTTGATATTAAAATCTGTTCTCAGCTTGGCGTCCCGTTCCAGCCAGTATTCATTGTTGGATTCCAGCCAGTCGATCCTGCCGTGCTTATAGGTAAGAAAAGCCACCGCGCGGTATACCTCGTCGCTGTTTTCCAGATTGCTGACCTTATAGTATTCGTTCAGGCTTTCCTTCAGGTCATTGCTCAGTTCGTCATAGGGCTGATCGCCGATTCCCAGCACATTCAACCCGTTTTTCTTTAATTCCCTGCAGAACATCCAGTAATTTGCAGGAAAATTCGGTGATATAAAAATAAAATTCTTCAAGTCCTTCCCCTCTCTTCTCTCCCTTTTATTTCTGTCCCAGTAAAAAGGGCACAAAGTATTCTACCTGGCGGTACCACCAGTACCAGTCATGGCTGCAGTCCATGCCCCAGTAATCCACCCATGCATGGACGCCCTTGCTCTCCAGGATAGAATGCAGCTCCCTTGTGGAATCCGGAAGCTCCCAAGGCCCCTGGCCCACGCAGATGACCGCCTTTTTCAGATTATAAAGTCCGATATACGGATGATCCTTGGGCATATTTCTCAGATAATGTACCGGAGAATTATTATATACCAGATCGTCCATATAAGTTCCAAATCCATACTCCGCCGTATAGATCCCGCTTAAGGCAAGCAGTCCGTCAAACAGATCCGGGCGGCGGAAAAACAAATTAGCGGCATGGGTCGCGCCGAGGCTGCAGCCGAAGGCCATCACTCCGGGATATCCGGTCCAGCCATTGCGCTCATTGACCATCCCACGCATAAACGGCACCATCTCATCGGTAATATACCGGATCCACTGCTCATAGCGCTCAATCCGCCACCGGGCGTCCCCGCCCTTATTGGACCAGGTTTCTCCATCCATTGTGTCGATAGAAAAAACCATCACGTCCCCTGCCTCAATCCACGGCGCCCATACATCCGTCATATGAAAATTTTCAAAATCAAAGAAGCGTCCGTCCTGGCACGGGATAAACAAAACAGGACGCCCGGCGTGCCCGTATACCTTCCATTCCATATCCCGGCCAAGAGCCCGGCTGTATTCTTTAAAATACTGTATTTCCATCTTCTCTCCCTCCGTTCCGTCCTTTACATAATGCGATAGTAAAGCAGGCGTCCGCATCTCGCTTTGCTGCACGCTCATGAATGCCGGCTGCTATGCGGCCTGTTCATATTCCGCTTTGCAATATGCTCACGAATACAGGCTGTTACGCATGATACAGCAGCGTATTCATAAAAAAGGGAATCTGTCTCTCCCAGCTTGCCTCGCAGTGTCTTCCTCCCGGAACGATCCTGCATTCCAGCCGTACCTTCTTCTCGATCAGAAGCGCGGCCAGCTTGCCGAAATACCGCTCCATCTGCCCTCTTCCCCGCATTTCTTCCGAGCCGTAATCCATATACAGGACTGTATCGGGTCTCAGGGACGCACGGCGTATCAGCCGTTCCAGCCTGTCCGGATTAGTCCAGACAGAGGGCGACAGGGCTGCGGCTCCCCTGAAAAAGGGATTATATTCCATAAGGGCATAAAGACTCATCAATCCCCCCATGGAGCTTCCTGCGATATAAGTATTCTCTCTGTCCGGCAAAGTGCGGAAATCCCTGTCAATACACGGCTTAAAGGTATACACAAGCCAATCCATTGTTTTTTTGCCCCATCCCTCTACCTTGCCGAATTTGGGATCCGAAAAGCTGTAGGGGGAATATTCCTTCAGCCGTCCGTTATCCGGGCTGTGATTGCATTCCACCGCCGCAATGATCATCTGTGTATTGGTATAATCCATATATTCCTTCATGCCCCAGCATTTCCCATAGGTGGCGTCACTGTCAAAAAACACATTGTGGCCGTCAAACATATACAGCACCGGATAGCGCCTGCCCTGGTCATATTCATAGGACTCCGGAAGATATATGTAAGCGTTTCTTTCTTCGCTTCCGGTCAGCTCCGGAAGCGTGACTTTCCATTTATGTACCATAGCCTCCTCCATTCTGTCTCATTCTGCACATTATATCTTGCTCTGCACATTCTGTCTTGCTCTATACATTCTGGTCTATTCTTTCTTATTCTCTTTTCTTCTCTTTCTCTGCGTTTCCTTAGGTTCTCTCTCTGTGCTTCTCTGTACGGAACGGATAATGCTGTACACGATCACGAGAAACAAAAGGGCTGCCAGCACAAACATAATATACAGAAATATTTTGATCTCTGTCAGGCTGTAGACCGTATTCATAAGAAAAGACAGCCCGATCAGAAGACATGCGGACGCCGTCAGGAAATATGCCTTCCTGGTCTGCATCCTTTTTCTCTCCGCAGGCGCGGCCACAATAAACTCCAGGGTCCATATGGGTCCTCTGCACCGAAACTGCATCACCGCTCCGCACAGAAATATAAGTCCTACAATTCCTGATAATATCTCTCCTGCCATAACGCTTTCTCCCTCTGTAACACTATCACTGCAAAGCCATTATATCATGAGAAAACCACCTCTGCACTATCTTTTTTAAAGAATTTGTGATATTCTGGTAATACTGGTAATACAAAGGAAATTATACATTATGGAGGTTCCCCAATGAAAGAAAAACTTTACACGATTCCCCTTATGGACGCTTTCCGTTCAGGAGACGAATGTCCCTTCTGTTACATCGAACGCAGCCTTGAACAGCATGCCCTTGATTTTGTCCTTGGCCCGGGCGCCTCCTACATGGAAGAGGATATCCGTGCGGAAACCGACGCCCTTGGCTTCTGCCGCGCCCACTATAAAAAAGTCTACGACTACGGCAACCGTTTAGGCACAGGCCTGATCCTGAAGACCCATTTCCAGAAGCTGAACAAAGAGCTGGATGAGCAGATCAAAATGTTTGCCCCTTCCCACACCTCTTTCATGGGACGTTTCAAAAAGAACAAAGGCGAAGAGGCTTCCCATTCCACCTCCATTGGAGCCTGGGCCGCCTCCAAAAAAGAAAGCTGTTACATCTGCGACTATTACCGGAGCACCTATCAGCGTTATCTGGATACGTTTTTTGAAATGTACCGCAAAAACCCGGAGTTAAAAGAACTGTTTAAAAACAGCAAGGGCTTCTGCATCCCTCACTTCGGCGAACTTGCGGACGAGGCCAACCGCGTCCTGCCGGATAAAGAGAAGCAGGAATTTTATGATATTCTTCTCCCCCTTATGAAGGAGAATATGCAGCGTATCTACGAGGATCTGGACTGGTTCTGCGACAAATTCGACTACCGGTACAAGGACGCGGACTGGAAAACCTCCAAAGACGCCCTGCCCCGGGGAATCCAGAAGGCTGCCGGAAGCTACCCTGCAGATCCGCCCTATACTCAGGACAGATAATGACAATTATACGTTATTAGCCACACCCGGGCAGCCAGTGCAAAGCTTGGGAATGAACAGAAACCAGATAATTCCTGTGAAGCACAAAAACGGAGCCGGCGTCATTAAAACACCAGCTCCATTTTTGTGCCGCGCCCCGGCTCGCTGTCCATATGGATCTCCGCATGATGCAGAACCGCCCCATGCTTTACAATGGACAGCCCCAGGCCTGTCCCTCCTGTCTGGCGGGAATGGCTCTTATCCACTCTGTAAAATCTCTCAAAGACTCTTTCCTGTTCTTTTTTGGGAATCCCGATTCCGTTGTCCTCCACCCGGTAGCAGGGACGGCCGTTCTGCCGCCCCACAAAAACCTTTACAGCGCCGCCTTCTTCTGTATATCTCACCGCATTGTCCGCAAGATTATAAAACATTTCATAAAGTACCTGACGGACTCCACGGACAGTGACCGGCTCCCCGTCCAGGGTAAGGGCGATATTCTTCTTCTCCGCCGCCGTCTGAAGCTGCGTTACCACATCCTCCGCAAGTTCCATACAGTCCACCGCCTCGAAGGGCATATCGCTGCTCTTTTCGTCCAGTCTGGAAAGCTGGATGATATCCTGCACAAGACTGCTGAGACGGCTTGCCTCATGATAGATCCTCCCGGAAAATTCCGGTATATTCTCTGCGCTTACCATTCCATTCATCATCAGCTCCGCATAGCCAGAAATAGACATCAGGGGAGTTTTCAGTTCATGGGACACATTGGCGGAAAATTCCCTCCGCACAGCCTCGGCCGCTATCAGTTCCTCCACCTGGCTGGCAATCTGGCGGTTCTGCTGATCCACCCGCTTAAGCAGAGGCCGCAGTTCCTCATAGCAGACATTTTCCAGAGGATTCTCCAGATCAAGCTCATTGATCGGCCGGATCATATCCGTGGTCTGCTTCTGGACCAGAAAAAATTCCAGCACCAGAATGGCGATCACCAAAAGTCCCAGAAGGGTAAAGCTGGACATCATCGTCAGAAACACGCTGTCCGTTGTCTTTGCCACACGGAGAATATTCCCGTTATCCAGCCTGAGAGCGCTGTAAAAGGTCTGCCTCGACAACGTTTCGGAAAAACGGACCATTTCCCCATAGCCGGTTTGGGAAGCCTGGATAAATTCCGGCCGGTCGCTGTGGTTTTCCATTTCCTTCGGGTCTGTCTCAGAATCAAACAATACGGTTCCGTTTTTATCTGTAAGTGTGATCCTGCTTTCCGTCAGATCCCCCACCTTTTTGGTAAGGTACTTTTCCCCCACCTCATCAATGCCTGCCCGGACATATTCCGCCTCGTCTCTGACTCCCTGCTTCATATATGTATTAAATTTCCCATACATAACCACGCTGGCGGCAATAAATGTCAGCAGCACGGAAAGCACCACCAGAAAGCTTCCATGATTCATCAGACGCTGCTTCATTCTATTCTCCTATCCTGTATCCTACGCCGCGCACAGTCTCGATCCTGTTTCCCGCGTCTCCCAGCTTCTGCCGCAGAGTACGCACATGCACGTCAACGGTTCTTGTCTCTCCGTCAAAGTCATATCCCCATACATGGCACAGGATCTGGTTTCTGGTCATGACAAGCCCTCTGTTTTCCATAAGGTACTGCAAAAGTTCAAATTCCTTACGGGTCAGCTCGATCCTCTTATCTCCGTCCTTCACCTCATGTCTGCCCAGACGCAGGGAAAGAGAACCGCATTTAAGCTCCTTATCCTCACTCTGTCTGCTGCATCTGCGCATAACGGCTTTAACCCGCGCAACAAATTCCATCATTCCAAAGGGCTTGGTTATATAATCGTCCGCTCCGCCCTCCAGGCCCTGTACCTTATCAAATTCCGCTTCCTTTGCAGTTACCATGATCACAGGTATTTCTCTTGTATCCGGATCCTCCTTAAGCTTTTTCAGGACAGAATACCCGTCCTCCCCGGGCATCATAATATCCAGAAGGATCAGATCAGGCGTTTCTTTTTTAAGGGCTGCCCACAGTTCTCTGGCATCCGCCATCCCCTTTGCCGTAAACCCGGTGGTTTCCAATGTATAAACAAGAAGCTCCCGGATATTTCGCTCATCCTCCACACAGTAGATCATTTTTATCGCCCCCTTTTGTTATAACAGTATATCCGCTTTCCTCAGAATCCACAAGTATCTTAAGGGTATCTTACGGAAGCACATATTCCTTCCGCACTTCTTTAAGCTGGTTGAAAAACGCCGTATCCGGGTCGTTCTTCATCACATCCAGATGGCTGTGAGTATCATACAGATCCTCCCTCACCTGAGTGACACAGACTCCGATATTGGAGCAATGATCCGCGATCCTCTCCAGGCTTGTAGTAATATCAGAAAGAATGAAGCCCATCTCAATGGTACAGGCGCCTGTGCGAAGACGCTGCACATGGCGGCGCTTGAGTTCCTTGCTCAGCTCGTCGATAACCTCTTCCAAAGGTTCAATACTCTCCGCAAGCTTTACATCCTGCTTGTCAAAAACCGTATAGGCAGTCTCCACAATGTCCTCTACGGCTCTGGAAAGCACATTCAGCTCTTCCATAGCCTTTTCCGAAAAGCTGAGTCCCTTCTCATGGAGTTCCTGGGCAGACTCCATGATGTTCACCGCGTGATCCGAAATGCGCTCAAAATCCCCGATGCAGTGAAGCATAATAGAAACGCTTCGGCTGTCCCTTTCGGAAAGATCCTTGTGGCTTAATTTCACCAGATACGTTCCAAGCTCATCCTCATAGCGGTCAACCTTCCCTTCCATTTTTTCCACTCTGTCCGCCTGCTCCTTACTGTAATCCGCAACCAGGCCCATAGCCAGACAAAGGGATTTGTGGGAATCCTCCGCCATACGCCTTGCCGCGTTTCTGCCCTGCTCTACCGCGAAAGCGGGCTTTTCCAGGAAGCGTGATTCCAGCATCATAAACTCCTGCTCCTCCCTGGAAGCGGCAACATCCGCCTCCGTATCCCGGATCGTAAGACAGGCAAGCTTTTCCAACAGCTTTGAAAACGGAAGAAGGATCACTGTAGCCGTGATATTAAAGGTACTGTGCAGCATGGCGATTCCCGCCGGATTAGCGGCCTGATCCATAAAATCAAAGCCTACTGCAAAATTTATCAGATAAAACAGCGACATAAAAATAACGGTACCTATCAGGTTGAAATATAAATGCACCATAGCGGCACGTTTTGCGTTCTTATTCGCTCCGATAGCCGAAAGAAGAGCGGTTACGCACGTACCGATATTCTGCCCCATGATGATCGGAAGGGCAACACTATAATGAACGGCCCCTGTCATACAGAGCGCCTGTAAAATACCTACCGAAGCAGAGGACGACTGGATGATCGCAGTCAATACCGTACCTGCCAGCACGCCCAGGAGCGGATTGGAGAATTTCAGAAGGATATTTGTAAACTCCGGCACATCCGCCAGCGGCTTTACCGCGCCGCTCATGGTTTCCATTCCGTACATAAGAACGGCAAATCCTACCATAATAGTTCCGATATCTTTCTTTTTCGGACTTTTTAAAAACAACAGGAACACCACTCCGATCAACGCCAGAACAGGTGCAAAGGAAGTAGGCTTCAAAAGCCTGAGAAAAAAGTTCTCGCTCTCAATTCCCGCAAGGCTTAAGATCCATGAGGTTGCGGTGGTACCCACGTTCGCCCCCATAATAACGCCCACAGCCTGGGAAAGCTTCATGATCCCTGAGTTTACAAACCCCACGACCATAACTGTGGTCGCTGAGGAAGACTGGATCACAGCAGTTACGCCTGCTCCTAAAAGGACTGCCTTCAGCGGATTAGATGTCAGATTTTCCAGAATCTGTTCCAGTTTACCGCCGGAGACCTTTGCCAACCCGTCTCCCATCACCTGCATTCCATACAGGAACATGGCAAGACCGCCTAATAACGTCAGTATACTAAAGAAATCCATATTTTTTCTCCTTTACCTGTAGTTAATATGCCCTCATTCTAATGTACTTATGTAAAATCTTCTCCAGCGCTATGTTAAATCTTTGTAAAGAAAAAGGAAAAGGCACGCCTTTTATGCGTTTTTCATGCCTTTTCCTTTACAAAACCATTTTACAATTCAATGTAAAATATTTTACAAATAAAGCAGATATTCAGAATCCGCGGATCGCTTCTTCCTCCGAACCGGTCTTATCAATGGAACGGATGGTAAGATAATAGCTGCAGGTATCGTTCACCTTCACCAGTACACGGTCGCCCACCTTATGCCCTTTCAGTGCTTTGCCGATGGGAGATTCGATGCTTACGCGGTTTTCCAGGGAATTTCCCCGGATAGAGGTGACAAGCTTATACTTTTCCACCTCGCCGTCCTCTTCAAAGACTACCTCAACGATATCATCCATGCCAACCTCTCCCTCCCGGGAAACGTCGGACACAATGTCTGCTGTTTTCAGTACTCTCTCCAGATAGCGGATCCGGCTCTCATTTTGATTTTTATACTGCTTGGCAGCCTTATACTCAAAATTTTCGCTGAGATCTCCGTGGGCGCGCGCTTCCTTAACAGCCTCAAGAGCCTCCTTACGGATCACAAGCTTCCGGTGTTCGATCTCACTGCGGATTTTTTCCACGTCTCCCTGCGTTAATTTCTCTCCCATACTTATTCTTCCTGCAGCTTTGTGATCAACTGAAGCATTGCGTCAACAGAGTTGAAATTCTCCGGCTCGATGTCGTCAAAAGAAATTTCCACATCAAAGGCGTCATTGATCTCCCCGATCAGTGAAACCATGTCAAAAGAATCCAGCACGCCGTCATCGATCAGCTGTGTTTCCATTTCAAAATCAACCTCCGGTCTTAATTCCTCTAAAATCTCCATTAATTCTTCTCTCATTGTCTTATATCCTTTCTTTTTTATTTTTTTCTATTTTTCATCCAGTTTAAACTGGCTGGATATCGTACCGTCATAAACAAAGCCCATTTTCTGGTAAATGCTGATAGCGTGTTCATTGGCCTCATCCACCCAGAAATTGACTTTGGATGCTCCCCGCTGCCCGAAGGCAGCTTCATTTGCCGCGCAAAACAGCGTTCTTCCCATTCCAAGCCCCCGGAACGCCGGACTTACTACCAGATGCTGCAGGAAACAGACATGCCCCTTGGGAATCTGCATGATCACAGCTCCCGGCGTTCCGTCAGCCAGCCGCATTCCTATCACCTGGCCTTTCTGACAATATCCGGCAAATTCTGTTTCCTCCGGAAGCAGCGTGCTGTACACATCCAGGCTGCTCTTCCAAAGAGCCTCAACTGCGGGATAATCCTCCGGCTTCATTTCCTCCACAGGATATGCATCCTGCTTCTGACGCTGATCCGGGGGAGGGCAGAAGCGTTCCCGCAGGCATTCCATGCGCCGGTAACGTTTATAGGGCCGGAACCCTCTTTTCTGCCAAACGCCGCACCCCGCCCTAGCAAGAGCCTCTTCCTCATTTCCTTTAAACACATAATCCAGGATCACTGTCTGCCCCTGTTTTCCTATAACAGGCATGCTGCCGCTTTTCAGATAGTAATACAGGCGGCAGCATTCTGCTTCCTTTACCAGAAAATAAAGTCCCTCCCCGGAGCATTCCCAGTAAAGGGCGCCTCTCTTTGCCATATCGTCCACCTCGCCGGGTACAAAGAAACAATTGGACTGCACAGGCCTGTTATTCTTTTTAAATCCCTTTACCAGACTTCCAAACTGTCTGGCAGACTCAATTCTTTCCATGGCTGATATATCTCTCCTTTAAGGCGGCCCTGTCTATTTTTCCGTTTTTATTTAAAGGAAGCTGCTCCATAAACACGTATTTATTGGGGCACATATACTTGGGCAGATACACCTGAAGATCTTTGACGATCCTCCTGTCGCAGGCTTCCTCCGCCTGATAGAACATATAGATCTTTTCCCGCTGGCCGTCATAAATGCAGCAGCTTCTGGAAATGTAATCCAGGCTGTCCAGCACCGTTTCAATTTCACCCAGCTCGATCCTGTGTCCCATATGCTTGATCTGAAAATCCCGGCGGGTCACATAATAAAGCTCTCCATCCCGGTATCTTCCCAGATCCCCGGTGCGGTAAATCAGTTCCGGATAATCCTGATTCAGCGGATTCTGGCAGAATGCCTTCTCCGTTGCCTCCGGATTTCGGTAATAACCAAGAGCCAGGGACGTTCCTCTGACACAGATTTCACCGATTTCGTTCTCCCCGGCAGGCTGGTTCTGCTCATTTAATAAGAACATCTCTGTATTGGGGAAGGCCGTTCCGATTGGCAGCGTCTCATTCAGGCCAAATTCCCGGTCAACGATATAATAGCTGCAGTTGCAGGTGATCTCCGTGGGTCCGTAGAGATTTACATACATGGCGTCCGGCAGCTTTTCCCTCCAGTAGTTCAGCACCTTCACAGGCATAACCTCTCCGGAAAACATGATCTTCTTCAGGTATTTCGGAAGATCCCGTTCCAGGCCTTTAAAGGACGCGGTCAACGCCAGGGCGGAAACTGCCCATATCACCGTGGTGATCTTCTTCTCATTCAGATAAGGGATCAGCTCCTTCGGGAAAGAGATCATCCTCTGGGTTACGATACACATGGTAGCGCCGTTTCGCAGGGTGGAATAAATATCCTTTACTGACACGTCAAAATCAAAGGGCGCCTGATTGCCGAACACTTCATTCTCGTCAAATCCAAAGCAGTCTGCAAACTGCTCTACCAGATCGATCACGGATCTGTGGCACACCAGGACGCCTTTGGGCGTTCCGGTTGAACCGGAGGTATAGATCGCATACAAAGGATTCGTATCGATATGGCGCTTCCGGATATCCAGAAGAAGTTCTTCGTCCGCCTCTGTTCCCACGATCTCTTCATAAAACAAAACTTCTCCGTCATAGTCAAGACTCAGGACAAACTCCCTGTCGGACTCTCTGCACAGCAGGCAGAGAGGATGTACGCTTTTCAGGATCATGGAAATCCTTCCGGGCGGAAGCTTTTTGCCTACCGGAACATAGAAATTGTCGCTGTAAACGCTTCCCATAAACATTTCCAGACTCTCGATTTCCCGATCGATCAGGACTGCGACCGGTTTACATGTCCGGCCCATCCGCGCGATCCTGGTACCGATGCTTCTGGCGTTCCTGATGCATTCCTTATAGGTGATCTCATGCAGCGGATCCGCAAACACTACCTTGTCAGGGTGCTTTTCTCCTGCACGCTCCAGATAATCCAATACGTTGTATACCATTTAGTATCCCTCATTTTCAATCTTTATGAAATATTTTCTTTGCTTTCTAACATAGCAGATGCGTACGGCTTTGTCAATTCCCTTACCGAAGTCACTTCTTATTTTTAATAAACAGTGAAAATTCTACGCCGCCGTCCACATTCCGTACTCCCACTCCGCCTTCATGGGCAAGGGCCGCCTGTTTGACGATCGAAAGCCCGATCCCGAAGCTGTCCTCGTCTCTTGTCCTTGCCGGATTCCCCTTATAAAACACATTCCAGAGTTTTTCCTGCTCTTCCTGTGGAATAGGGTTTCCTTCATTAAACACAGAAAAATAAACCCTTTCCTCCGTCTCCCATGCTCGGATGCGGATCCGGCCGTTTTTCTTTCCGTAACGGACCGCGTTTTTTACATAATTATAAAGCGCCCTGTGGAGCATTTCGTAATCTGCCCTTATGGTTCCCGAAATTTCATTTTGTTCCTCATTGAGTCCGGTACGCTTTGGAAATTCATTTTCGCAGCTTTTCCAGATACTGTCAAGCAGTGTCCTCACTGAAAACTCTGTTTTCTGAACAGTTTCAGCGCTGTTTTCATAGGAAGAAAACTCCAGCATCTGGCGGATCAGAGAATCCATACGCTCACACTCGTCAGAAATGACCTGGCAGTATTTTTCCAGCTTTTCCGGATGTTCTCTGGAAATATAGGGCATATTTTCCGCATAGCCCATGATCACGGCAGTTGGCGTTTTCAGCTCGTGGGCCATATTTCTCACAAGCGCCTTGCGAAGCTCCACGTCTTTTTTAAGGCTTTCCAGCGCTTCCTTCAGCCTGTCTGACATGGTATTTACAGATTCGGCAAGCATCCCAAGCTCATCGCTGCTTTTTACATCCACAGAATTTTCGAAATTCAGCTTTGCGATCTGGGTTGTAACCTGATTGATCTCCCGGATAGGCTGTACCATTTTGCCGGACAGATAAATAATAATGGGGATCCCGCACAGAAGAGTCACCACCGCCGCGATCACATAACAGATCTCCATTACCATCATACTGCTGTTTAAGCCTGTGATGGATTTACGGATAATAACGTAGCCGTCTCCCTTAATATAATTGATCTGAAGGAAGGACGCTTTGTTTTTGTCGTCAAAGCTGCTGAAAAAGACTTTCCCGCTCTTATTCAGCTCTTCTTTTTTGTCCCGAAGGGTTTTCATGGTTTTTTCGCCCAAAGTTCCCCGGCTGATCTCCCAGTTTCTGGTGGCCGATACAATATGAAGTTCTTCGTCCGTCACCGTAATATCTATAGTATTGTTAAAAGCCAGATCATCCATATCCTCCCGCTCCAGGGCCCAGTCCGAATCCCCCAGCTTTTGGATAACCTCAGAGGCGACTGCATCCATCTTTTTGCTGTTCCAGTATTCTACAAGGCTTTTTTTCAAAAGGCCGGAGATTCCAAGAACAAACAGCAGAAATCCCACGATCAGAATACAGCCTGCAAAAATGTATTTCTTTCTCAGTGAATTTTTCATGCAGGTTCCTCCGGCTGGAATACATATCCTGTCCCCCGGACAGTCCGGATATAACTTCCGCAATGGCCCAGATCTGTCCTGAGCATCTTGATATGGGTGTCTATGGTGCGGATATCCCCCTCGTAGTCAAAGCCCCAGATACGCTCCAGTATCTGATCTCTGGTCAGGACAATATTCCTGTTTTCCATAAGATATAACAAAAGCTGGTATTCCTTATTGGTCAGAACAGCCTCCTTTCCCCGGACAAGCACCCTGTGTCCGTCCAGATCTATTTCCAGATCCTGAATCTTCCATTTCTCTGTTTCGGCTGCTTTTGATTTAAATGCAAGAGCCGCGCGTATCCTTGCCAGCAATACCCTTCCATGAAAAGGCTTAGCCACATAGTCGCTGGCCCCTGATTCAAAGCCCTTCAGTTCATTTACGGTATCTCCAAGGGCGGTCAGCATAATGACAGGGATCTCGCTGGTCCTTCGTATTTCCTTTAAAACCTCCACGCCGCCTTTTCCGGGCATCATAATATCCAGAAGGATCAGATCCAGATCCGGATGCGCGGCAAAGCATTCCAGCGCCTGGTTCCCATCCTCTGCTTCTATTACCTCATAAGCCTCTTTTTCCAGAATATCTCTCAAAAGATCACGCAGCAGATAATCATCATCTGCGATCAGTATTTTTTGTCCCACTTTGGTACCTCCATCACATCGTCTGCTCTTTTTTCTGTCACACATAGTATACACGATTTTGAAAGCTGAAACAATTACGTAATACATTTTCAAAAAAAATTATTGACTTTTTGACAAAAAAAATAGTATGATACAACTAAAGCGTGTGGCGTAACTGCGTAAATCCAGTTGTAACCACACGCTTTTTTTATTGTTACAAAAAAGCTTTGGAGGAGTTAAAAATGGAGAAAAAGTCAAATACCTTTCTTGAAACTGAACCCATTGGCACACTGATGAGAAAGTATGCGGTGCCATGTATTATTTCCCTGCTGGTAGCGGCATTGTACAATATTGTCGATCAGATCTTCATTGCCAATGCGGACTATCTCGGTTCTTATGGAAACGCTGCCAATACGGTGGTTTTCCCGCTGACCGTGGTGGCGCTTTCACTGGCGGTAATGATCGGCGACGGCTGCTGCGCCTTTGTCAGCATCAGTCTCGGCGCAAATAAAAAACAGGATGCCCACCGCAGTATCGGAAGCGCCATCGTCCTTTGTATCATTATCAGCGTCATCCTGACCGCTGTTTACCTGATCTTTCAAGAGCCGATTCTGACTATGTTCGGCGGACGTGTCAATGAAGATACCTTCCATCACGCAAAGGAATATTTCTTCTGGATCACTGTGGGCGTACCTTTCTATATGTTCGGACAGGCAATGAATCCTATCATAAGATCAGACGGAAGCCCGAAATTTGCCATGATGTGCACCCTGGCCGGAGCTCTTACAAACATCATTCTGGACCCGATCTTTATTTTTATTTTTAAATGGGGAATGATGGGCGCCGCCGTTGCGACCATACTGGGCCAGATCCTGACCGCGGCCGCTTCCGTATGGTATCTGTTCCATATGAAGGCTGTGAAGCTGGAAAAGAGCAGTCTTGGGCTTCACCTGAACCTGGCGAAGAAATATCTGCCTCTTGGTATCTGCAGCTTCCTGTCACAGATCTCTCTGGTGGCGGCAATGGCGGCGATCCAGAATATGACGCTGAAGTACGGCGCGCTGGATCCGATTTTCGGGCAGGCTGAGTACGCACAGATCCCAATGGCTGTACTTGGAATCGTCATGAAATTCTTCCAGATCGTTATTTCTATTGCAGTAGGTATGTCCGCAGGATGTATCCCCATCGTAGGATATAACATCGGCGCGGGCCGCAAAGACAGGGCAGGAAAACTCTTTACCATGCTGCTGATCTGTGAAGCCGCCGTAGGCGCTGCAGCGCTGTTTATCGTGGAGGTATTCCCCCATCAGCTCATCGGTATTTTCGGAGCTGCCAATGAGAGCGTTTATTATACGGATTTCGCGGTAAAATGCTTCCGTATTTACCTTTGCATGATGCCTCTGGCGACTGTAAACAAGGCCACTTTTATTTATCTGCAGTCTCTGGGCAAAGCATTCCTTTCCACAATGCTTTCCCTGATCCGTGAGGTGGTATTCGGCGTGGGCTTCGCTTTGATCCTGCCGATTTTCTTCGGGCTGAACGGCGTACTGTATTCCATGCCGGTATCCGACGTCCTTACATTTATCATTTCGGCAATTGTGATCGCCTACACATATAAAACGCTAGAGCGTGTTTGAAAATTGCTTTCTGCAAGATGTATTCCACAATTTGTGGGATATTTGGTTCAAATAAGGGAGGCGTAGCGGGCTACGCTGACCGAATTTGGGACAAATAGACCGCAAAGTGGGGGATGCAGATTGCGGGAATGAATTTTCAAACACGCTCTAAAAGCCTGAAATTACTGTTTCCATCATAGGTGTGAACAGTAACCTTTTTTATATCAGTATGAAAATAGTGGCAATATCCTCGCCGGAATAGTATAATATTTCGTAAGAATCTGCGGAAGTTCAAGTACAGCCAGGAAACGAGCCGCAAAAAGGAGGAACGCCCATGCGTGAAAGTTATATTACAAAACCGGAAGGAAAGCCAGTGGATAATTATGAGATGACCTGCGAAAAATGGCGGAAGCTTTTTCTGGAAATGGATCATAAAGAATTAACAGACCGCTTCCGGCTGGAAAGCGACGAAGCGGCCCTTTACATTATTTATTATGGAGAAAAATACCGTCTGGACAGGCGCAGCGGAATGATCACCCTGACAGCCGATCCGGAACGCCGTCTGGCTTTTAATACCATCATTTCTATTTATAACCTGTTTTATTATTCTAAACCGGACGCAAAGAATAAGGGAGAATTTGTTCCCTTCCGGCTGGTAAAGCGCGCCGCCCCCTTTGACCCGGCATTTCAGAGAACTATTATAAAGCCCCTGGCAAGAACCTTCAGCGGACGCCCGGAGCAGCTTGAAAAAGCATGCCTTTCTCTAAAGGGAACTCCGGTGCGCCAGGGAGACGTGGGATATATCATCCACGCCTTTGACTGTATTCCGGTGATGGTTGTTTTCTGGGACGGTGATGAAGAGTTTGAGGCGCAGGCAAATATCCTGTTTGACGCTAATATTACGGATTTCCTCCACGAGGAAACCGTGTGCTGCATTGCCTCAGATCTGGTCCGCCGCCTCGCCGAGGAGGCAGGGCTTCAAAAGGTCAGTCAGCTTTTGGGAAGCGACGTCAGGAATAAATAAACCAAACGCTGTCGGCTATTCATCTGTATGATTTTTCTTCCGATGCCTGACGCACTCTGTCAGGAGCCACTCTATCTGGCCGTTTATGGAGCGGAAGTCATCTTCCGCCCATTGGGCCAGTTCGTTATAAAGAGAGGCAGAAACCCTGAGCGGAATCTGCTTCTTTGCCTTTTCTTTCGCCTTAGGATCACTCATTTCCTGACCTCCCTTTCCGTTATCGTGGATTTCGTGCGGTTGGAAGTATATGTTTACCAAACCTACAATCTTTGATGTCTTTCCGTTATCGTGGATTCCGTGCGGTTGGAATCCATTTATCTAATGAACAAATATCTCATGAGCACTGCTGATATTTTAATAAATAGAACCGCTGTTGACAATAGGCTGCGCGTCTTTATTTCCGCAGAGAACCACCAGAAGGTTGCTGACCATGGCAGCCTTGCGTTCCTCGTCAAGCTCTACGATCTGATTCTCGCTCAATTGCTGAAGAGCCATTTCCACCATACTGACCGCGCCTTCCACGATCTTCTGCCTTGCGTCGATAATAGCGGTCGCCTGCTGGCGCTGAAGCATAGCGGATGCGATCTCCGGCGCATAAGCAAGATGGGTGATGCGCACGTCCAGGATCTCGATTCCGGCCTCCTGAACCTTTTTCTGCAATTCCTCCTGCATAATATCCGCAATTTCCTGACTGCTGCCTCTTAAGGTTTTCTCGTCCGCCCCGTCATTGGCGTCATAGGGATAATTTCTTGCGGCGTTTCTTGTAATGGCGTCACACTGAATGGACAAAAATTCTTTATAATTTTCCACATTTAAAACTGCTTTTGTAGCGTTTTTTACCATCCAGATAACGATTGTTCCGATCTCTACCGGATTCCCCAGCTCGTCGTTGACCTTCTGTCTCTTATTGTCCAGGGTCATGGTTTTCAGGGAGACAATCTTGGAGCCTGATGTCTGTCCCAGATTGATATTGACCGCTACCTCTTTGCTTCCCGCCTCCTTGGGAGCTGCTTCCTTATGGCCTGCGGTGGGATTGATGGCGGTACAGAAGGGATTCACCCAGTAAAATCCGGGAGAATATAAGGTTCCGTAATAGTTTCCGAATAAGGTGAGGACCAGCGCCTCATTGGGATGGATCACCTTTAAACCGCAGAGCATGATGATCCCGGCAGTTTCCAGCGCCACGCACAGGATGATCGAAATAGTAAGGACCACTCCTGCCGCCGGACGGGAAGCTCCCATATAAAACCCTCCGGCAACCACAACTACCACGCCCAGCAGTATGCCAAGCAGTGATACAAACAGCATAAGCATTCCCGAAGCTGCATTCAGTATTCTTTCTTCTGTAAACTTGTCTTTTAACTTATCTTTTTCCATGATGATACCCTCCTTCTTGTAATCTTGATATGATTTTTAATAATATCAATTTGATATCATCATAATAGCATTATATTTCTCTCCTGTCAACAGGAATATGCGCAAAAACCATCTTAAGAACAAAAACAGTTGCTGTTTGCACCGTAGGTGTGAACGGTAACCAAAAAACGTGCGGCGAAACCGCATTTACGGCGGTTACACTGCACGTTTCCTGATATAGTTCATAATAACTTATGGCTTCTGATATAGTTCATGGTCACTTATGTTTCCCGATATGGTTCATAATGACTTATGTTCCCTGATCTGCTTCACGATCACTTGTCTGTAAAGCGGGGAATGCTTATCTGCGTTCAATTCTGGCAGTAATATACTTCTCCATTTTATTTTTTGGGACGTCCAAAAGCATAGACAATTCCGAATACAGGTTCTCTTCCGCAAGCTTCAGGTAGCGCTCGTCCGTAGCCGTCGCCTTTTTGCCCTGGGCTACGCGCTCTTTTTTGCGGAGATAAATGGTCTTGATGATACGGATCATTTCCCGGCATTCACAGCTTCTGATGCATTCCTTATATTTTTCCTCCCGCTGTTTGTCATCAGTGACACCTAACACTTCAATTTCCGGAATCTCGTCGATCAGATGTTCCGCCTCTTCCTTTGACATGACCCTGCGCAGCACCTGTTTGCCGTTATCCACCGGAGTAAAGATCTTACCCTCTGTCTGCCCGTCCGGACGGAGTATATAATACAATCTGTCCTTCGGTATTCCTGTCATATCCATGGTAGTAACGCCCATCACTTTGCAGATTCCCGTATGTCCATACACAACATAATCTCCTGTTTCAAACATTCAGCCCACATCCTTTCTATAACTATTTTATCATTTTTTCAGCATTTTCGCAAAAGTAAAGTTTGATTCGTTTACATTTTTGTGAAAAATAGTCAATCTATAGTAAGGATATATTTGTGCATTTTGTCTGATAAAAAAACAGGAACAGCGAATCTGCGGGCGAAGTGCTATAATGGATATAAAGCTTATGTAAAGCAAAAGCCGCAGGAATCTGCGGCTTTCTGTATTTTGTCATTGCGTGATCTTCTCAAGCTTGGCAAAGCCCGCAAACATTTTTTTGGTTCCTGCCCTGTCAAACTCCACAGTTACCTCAAAATCCCTGCCGCCTTCCACGATCTCCTTTACGACTCCCACGCCGAATTTCACGTGACGTACCGTATCGCCCACCTGGTAGTCCAGAGAGTCAGCCTTGGTAACCGTAAAGTTCTTGGGCTGGAAAGCCTTAGCCTGAAACGCCATTTTCATCTGGGCATAGGCGTTATTGACAGGCATGGTTTCTTCAAGCTTAGGCTTTTTCTCCTGAATGGTATGGCCAAGGTCAACCAGTTCACGGGGAATCTCCCGCACAAACCGGGATACACGGTTGTGCTGGTTTTCTCCGCGTACCATACGCATCTGGGCGCTGGTCAGAGTCAGCTCCTTCATAGCGCGGGTAATTCCCACATAGCACAGGCGGCGTTCTTCCTCCATATCTGAAAGGTCATTGGAAAAAATACACATGCTGCTTGGAAAAATCCCGTCCTCCATTCCCGCAAGGTACACACAGGGAAATTCCAGACCTTTGGCGCTGTGCAGGGTCATAAGAAGAATATAATCCTGATCAGGGTCAACCGTATCAATATCGGCAATCAAGGCGATTTCCTCCAGAAACCCGGACAAGGTTGCAGGCTGTCCCATTTCTTTCATCGTTTCTGTATAGGTCACGGTTTTGGAGATCAGCTCGTCGATATTTTCGATACGTGCGCGGGATTCATCCGTATCCTCCGCGTTCAGTTCATCCACATATCCTGTCAGATCGATAACCTCTTCCAAAAGCTCCGTAACCGTGTAGGTTTCAGCCTTGCTCTTTAAGGACTGGATGAAGGTCACGAAGCCATCGATCTTTGAGCGGCCTCTTCCAATAGCCGGAACCTCCTCCGCTACCCGCAGGGCGTCATAAAAGCTGATTTCCATCTTGTCCGCATAATCCTGTACCTTCCCGATGGTGGCAAGGCCGATGCCACGTTTGGGAACGTTAATGATCCTGCGGACAGCCAGATCGTCCTGTGCATTATCAATGGTCTTTAAATAGCAGAGCAGATCCTTGATTTCCTTACGTGAATAGAAATTGATCCCGCCTACGATTTTATAAGGGATATTTGCCAAAAGGCATTTTTCTTCAAAAAGGCGGGACTGGGCGTTGGTGCGGTAAAGAACCGCGCAGTCCCGGTAACGCAGCCTTCCCTCCCGGTGGGCGCGGGAAATCTCCCCTACTATGTATTCCGCTTCCTCAAACCCGTTCATCAACTGACGGAACCGGACTTTAGAGCCTTCCTCGTTTTCTGTCCAGAGACTTTTCGGCTTCCGTTCCGTGTTGTTGCTGATGACCTCGTTGGCGGCGTTCAGGATATTCTGTGTGGAACGGTAATTCTGTTCCAGACGGATGACCTTTGTACCGGGAAAAACACGTTCGAATCCCAGGATATTGTTGATATTGGCGCCCCGGAACTTATAAATGGACTGATCGTCGTCTCCTACCACACAGAGATTTTCGTAGCGGGATGCCAGAAGGCTGATCAGCTTGAACTGGGCGGTGTTGGTATCCTGATATTCATCCACCATAAGATAACGGAACCGTTCCTGATAGGATTCCAGAACCTGCCCGCAATTCTGAAAAAGCTCAACGGTCTTTACGATCAGGTCGTCAAAATCCAGAGCGTTATTTTTGCGAAGGGCCGCCTGATATTCCCGGTAGACCTCCGCAACCTTTTTCTGATTATAATCGCTTCCTGCGTTCATTTCCATTTCATCGGGAGTGATCAGCTCGTCCTTTGCGTGGGAGATCTGGGCGAGCAGGGAACGTTCCTTATATACCTTTGTATCGATATTCAAACGGCGGCAGACCTCCTTCATAAGGGTCTTCTGGTCGTCGGTATCATAAATCGCGAACCTGTTATCAAAGCCCAGACGGTCTATATGACGGCGCAGGATCCGTACACAGGTGGAATGGAAAGTGGAAACCCAGACGCTCTCCGCCCCGCAGCCTACAATTTTATCTACACGCTCCCGCATTTCCCGGGCTGCTTTATTGGTAAAGGTGATGGCAAGGATATTCCAGGGATTCACGCCTTTTTCATGGATCAGGTAAGCGATCCTGTGGGTCAGGACGCGGGTTTTGCCGGAACCGGCGCCCGCCAGGATCAGAAGCGGTCCTTCGGTACAGCAGACCGCTTCCTGCTGTTTGGAATTCAGGGTGTCATTGATACTCATTTTTTTCTCCTTCAAATATGATTGTTCTTTTTACAAAATGATACCAGTGCCAAAAGGTCATATTGGGTTACTGTCTGCACCGCAGACATGAACAGTAACTATATTTGGCATCACAGGCTCTTAAGGATAAGGTCCTTTAATGCCTGTGCCGTAAGGCTCAGTGGATAGGCCTCGTTCTCTATAAAACAGATCTGCCGCTCCGGAATTTCTTCCACAAGGGGGATCCTGAAAACCTCTTTTTTGGCAAGGGCTTCCTCCGCCAGTATCTCCGGCAGAAATCCGATTCCCAGATCGCTGCGTATCATGGGAAGGATCTGGTCGATAGTCGCCGCCTCAAGCTCCGGCTTCAATTCAAGCTGATGCTGCCGGTAAAGGTTATTGTAAAACTCATAGGTCATGGTATTTTCCCCCAGGCAGACCAGCGGGTATCTGGCAATCTCTGACAGTAAAACGGGCTTTTGGGCAAGAAACGCATAGGCAGGGCCGCCGATCAGAATATCCCTGAGACTGATGATCGGAGTCTGGTGCAGCGGCTTTTCCACCTGAGCAGGGGTGGCGACCACAGCAAAATCCACAAGGCCGTTCCTGACCGCCTGAATTGCCTGAAGGGTCAGATGGCTGGAAATGCGGATGCGGATCCTGGGATAGGATTTTTTAAACTGGCTGAGAACCGGAAGCAGGAGCATATGAAGGGCTGTTTCGCTGGCACCGATAGTGACGCTGCCTCCTTCCATTCCTTTGATATGCTCGATCTCATCTTCTGCGGCCTGCAGATGCTCTACGGCTACCGCCACATGGGCGTACAGCATTTTCCCCTCCGGCGTCAGATGGATTCCCCTGTTGGAGCGTACCAGGAGCCTGCACCCAAGCTCATGCTCCAGAAGCTTGATGGTTCTGGATACATTTGGCTGATTGCTGCAAAGCGCTTCTGCCGCGCGGGTCAGGTTCTGATATTTTGCCGCGTAGTAAAATACCCGGTAGTATTCATAATTAATATTCATCTCAAGTCTCTTTCTGTCAACAACAACATAGCTCTCGTAACAGTTATACATTATCAGCCCATAGCTTTGCATCCAAAGCAAGGCCTTGGAGTGAACGGTAACACAGGAACAGTAACATAGCGTTCCATATCAAATCTTTATGGCTGCGATATCAACTATATATTTTACATATTTCCATGATAAAATTATAATATATGAGGAATGAAAAAACAAGAGAAACAAGGTATGGTGATAAAAACATGAATAAGGATTTAACAGTGGGGAAGCCACAGACGGTACTCTGGCAGTTTTGTCTGCCTTTGTTCGGCAGTATTATTTTTCAGCAGCTATATAATATCGCGGACAGCCTGGTGGCGGGAAAATTCATCGGGGAGAACGCTCTGGCTGCCGTGGGGAACAGCTATGAGATCACCCTGATCTTTATAGCGTTTGCCTTCGGATGCAATATCGGGTGCTCCGTCATTGTGTCTCAGCTCTTCGGGGCAAAAAATTACAGAGATATGAAAACCTCTGTCTATACGGCAATGATCTCCAGCGCTGTATTGTGCGCGGCGCTGATGATCTTCGGAACTCTTTGCTGCGATATGCTTTTGGAGCTTATCCATACGCCAAAGGACATTCTGGCGGACTCAGCATTGTATCTGGATATTTATATCTGGGGGCTTCCGTTTTTGTTCTTCTACAACATTGCAACCGGTATTTTTTCCGCCCTTGGAGATTCCAGGACGCCGTTTATCTTCCTGGCCGTGTCTTCAACCTCCAACATCCTGGTGGACATATTGTTTGTGTCAGCCTTTCATATGGGGGTAGCGGGCGTTGCCTGGGCCACCTTTTTATGCCAGGGCGTAAGCTGTGTGCTTGCTGTTCTGGTAATATTCCGGCGCCTCGCTTCCATCCATACGGACAAAAAAGCGGCGCTGTATTCCTGGCGGCTTTTTAAAAAAATAGCCGTCATCGCGATTCCCAGTATCCTGCAGCAGAGCTTTATTTCCGTGGGAAACATTATTATCCAGAGCGTCATCAACGGATTCGGGGCCGGAGTCATCGCAGGGTATTCCGCTTCTGTGAAGCTGAATAATCTGGTGATCACCTCCTTTACCACCCTCGGCAACGGAATTTCCAATTATACGGCGCAGAATCTCGGCGCCGGAATCCTGCCAAGGATCAGGGAAGGGTTTAAGGCCGGTATAAAAATGGTCTGGATGCTCTGTATCCCCATTGTGCTCCTTTACATGACGGCAAGCGGATTCCTGGTGAATTTCTTCATGAACCAGCCGTCTGATACGGCGCTGAATACCGGAGTCCAGTTTCTCCGGATCTTAACTCCCTTCTATTTTGTCGTATCGGCCAAGCTGGTGGCCGACGGAGTTTTGCGGGGCGCGGGAATGATGAAGGAGTTTATGGTCGGAACCTTTACCGACCTGATCCTGAGAGTCGTCCTTGCTATGGTTCTGGCTAAGCAGTTTGGCGCTGTGGGAATCTGGTGCGCATGGCCCATCGGATGGTCCACTGCCACGATCCTGTCCATGAGATTTTACAGAAACGGCCCGTGGAAAAATGCGGAAAAATCTAAAACTCATGAGCGAGAATTAGAGCGTGTTTGAAAATTGCTCCAGCCCGGGAGTAAAGGGGACATTCGCATTCCGCTACACCGATATCAAAATAAAAAAGAAAGGAGCTTTGCACATTACGCGCAAAGCTCCTTTCTTTTTTATTCAGAGGCAACTCACTTTTCCATAACGAAATGGAAATTCCAGCTCTGGTACTCCTGAGAGGCTTCCGGCATAAGGAAGCCTGCGTACATCAGCGCGCCGCCAAGATAACGTTTGCCGTCCAGCAGATAGAATTTATCCGGCCGGAGTCCGCGAAGTTTGATGTAAATGGGGGCTTCGTTGGCATAAATCTTAGTGGCGACCACGCTCATGAGAGCCTCGCTGCCGTCCTCACTGGAAAATTCCCACGCGTTATATACCTGATCCACAAAGGGATTGGTCAGGCGGTGGTAAGTACCATCCTGAATCAGATCATAGTAGCCTTTAAATGTCCGGATCTGATTACGGATCTGATCTTTTTCCTCATCTGACAGCTTCATGGGATCAAGCTCATACCCGAAGGTTCCCGCCATTGCAACGGTCGCCCTTGTCTCCAGGGGAGTGATGCGTCCTGTCTGATGGTTGGGGCAGGCAGACACATGGGCTCCCACCGCGCTGACAGGATAAGCAAAGGAAGTACCGTACTGGATCTTTAACCTCTCGATGGCGTCCGTATCATCACTACACCAGATCTGCGGAGAATAATAAAGCATTCCCGCGTCGAAACGGCCGCCGCCGCCGCTGCATCCCTCGATCAGCATATCCGGATAGCGCCTGCCAAGGCGTTCCAGGAACTCATACAGCCCCAGAACATAGCGATGGGCAACCTCACCCTGACGGTGTGCCGGAAGAGTCGCGCAGTAGATATCGCTGATACTGCGGTTGAAATCCCATTTCAGATACTCTACCTTTGCATTGTCTAAAACCTGGCACATCTGATTGAAAATATGGTCGCGCACCTCCTGGCGGGAGAAGTCCAGGACAAGCTGGAACCTTCCCCGCATGGGCTTTCTTCCCGGAATGATAAACGCCCAGTCCGGATGCTCCCGGTACAGGTTGCTGTCCTCAGAAATACATTCCGGCTCAAACCAGATGCCGAACTTCATACCCAGCGCATGGATCCTGTCGGAAAGCTCCTTAAGAGTACAGCCAAGCTTTTTCTCGTTGACAAACCAGTCGCCCAGCCCGCTGTCGTCGGAATCTCTCTTTCCGAACCAGCCGTCGTCCATAACAAACAGCTCCACGCCCAGCTTGGAAGCCTCTTCCGCCATCTGTACCAGCTTATCGCCGGTAAAGTTGAAATAGGTTCCTTCCCAGTTGTTCATAAGGACCGGACGTCTTGCTTTTTTATACTTTCCTCTGCAGAGGTTGTTGCGGTATGCCTTATGGTAAACGTGGGACATTTTTTCAAAGCCCGCGTCACTGTAGACCATTGCCACCTCCGGCGCCCAGAATTCATCCCCGGGCATCAGCTCAAACTCAAAATTATCCGGATGGATGCCCATCAACACCCTGGTCTGATTGAACTGGTCATACTCGGCCTCCGCAAGGAAATCTCCGCTGTAGAGGAAGGAAAATCCGTAACAGTTGCCCTGTGTCTCCGTGGCGCTGCGGTCCGCCAGGATAATAAACGGATTGTAGTGGTGGCTTGAGGTTCCCCTGACGCTTCCCACAGACTGCAGGCCATGGTGGATATGGGCGCGGGAAAGCTTTCTTTCCATCTCATGCTTCCCGTAAAAAGTCAGAAAATCATAGCTGCCGCACAACTGATCCAGACACATGGATAACGCCCGCTCCAGATAAATTGGATGCTCCGCTTTGTTTTCGATGCGCACTGCCCTGGTGATCATATCCAGATCCTCCATGACTCCGTAATACAGATGCACGTATACGCCGCCCACGTCATCCTTGAGGGTAATCACAAGAGTATCCGCCTGATTTTCTTCCTGGGCATAAACTGCCGGCAGCCCCGGAATACTGTATTTGCCCTCGATAAGCTGATGACCTACATAGCGCAGTTCCAACGCCCTTGCGCCCATATGATAACGGATCTTAAGGGCGCTGGCTCTGTAATCGCCGCTTCCGAAGCAGGAATATTCCTGAGGAAGAGTCTCCAGAGAATAGGTCCTGTCGTTTCCCGCCTGATAAGGATTTCCCGCAAAGCCCCGGTCTTTGCAGGCGATCAGATAAGAATAATCAACAATCTCTGTTCTTTTTCCATAATGGGTATGCAGCAGTACGCCAAGGTTATCCACCTTCATCTGATACATACTGCTTCTGGTACATAATGTAAACAAGGGTACTTTTCCGTCGATAAATATTGCCATAATTTTTCTCCTTTTATACACACATATCAATTATTATTGCCACGATTTAACCCGGAGCGTGTTTGAAAATTCATTCCCGCAATTTTTAAACACACTCTAATTTTCCGAATCCCCGCTTACATGCCCAATTTTTTCATTTCCTTCAGACGCTCCGCTTCTGTTTTTTCGTGTTTCTCAGTTTTCTCCGCAACTCCTTCCTCCGGATTTTCGATAATATCGCCGCAGGCGTCCACAGGCGGCAGATAAACCTTAAAATCCGGCAGAAGCAGCACAGATCCCAGAAGCGCGACAGCGCCGAACCCAAAAGTAGCCCAAAGAAAAGCATACAGCGGCTGCATCTGTGCGTCCGTATACGTCAGATACAAAGGAAATACATTAAAAAACAAAATCACAATTAACCGGAAGGGCTTTTTCACTGCGAAAAATACCGCATTCCGCATCAGATGCGGAATGGTATCTGCAAACGCAGCCATAGTAGGAAACAGCATCAGCGTAACGATCAGCGCCACAATGCCCAGGGCGTAGATCGCATACATGAAATATTCCCACACACCGCCCATCTGACGGCAAAAGGTTACATCCACATAGCCGAAAACAACTAATGCCAGCAGCACGACCCAGTAGATCGTCGCCTGTTTGAAATTATTTTTAAAGCCGACCCAGAACTGCTTAAAAGGATTAAGCACTCCATCTCCCCTCAAAGTTTTCAGCATCACATGATACAGCGCCACATAAGAGGCGCCGGCTGTCACCACCGGAAGGCTGAACAGGACAAACATGATATTTGCCCCGATCACGATACCGCACCTGGTCATCAGCCTGCCGAAGCTGCTGTCATTATCCAAAAATCCACGCAGCATTTCACCCATATTATTCCGCCTCCTCAAAAATGTAATCCAAAAACTCTTCTACCGCGTCCAGATGCTGTGCATAGGCGCCGATCCCCAACGCACAGCTATCAGGATAAATATGGTACTTTGTCATTAAAATACTGTCGCTGATGTCAATCCCCACCGGCACCAGCCCGTCGCTGTACTCCTCGTCATAAGGCTCACAGTAAATAAGACGGTCCCCGTATTTTTCCATAATCGAAGCGCATCTTTCATCATTGAGATCGATCAGGCGGCCGCTGGCGCCCAGCGCTACCAGAGATTCCTCTTCCATGGTAACGGCGTCCAGTGTGCCCGCTTCTACATGGGCGACAAATACCTCATAATATTCATTTCCCGACGCGTTGTCTGTTGCACAGTCAAAATAAGAAAGATTATTGAATTCCACATTCTTCACTGTAGTGTCAAAACCAGTATAATCCACATAGCCGTCCCACAGCTCCGAGCCGTTTCCAACCTCGGCATAAGTATTGGTGAAGGTAATAAAAAACCAGTTTTCCTTCAGCGCCGTGTTATAACGGTAAATAACAAAGCCGAGCACCGATACCGTAGCGACGATCCCGATGATCCAGAGATAGTAATACTGCCAGATATATTCCGCTTTTGCACGGAATGTGGGAATCCTGTCAAGTTTCTGTTTTTCTTTTGCAAAATGGGCTTTCAGTTTGTTCATTTTCTGAGTAGCTTCGCCTCCTGCCTGGATTTTTCATTCAAGACTCGCTTTAAGTAACAGGCCAGGGCCATCACGTAAGCGATGACCCTGGCCCGAAGTCACCTTATTCAGGTGCAGTTATCAATTATCAATTATAATTTACCGCCGGATGTAGCGATACCTTCCACGAACTGCTTCTGGAAGATCACGTAGATAATAACCATAGGTAAAATTGCCAGAGTAGCAGCAGCCATCATTGCCGGATAGTCGCTGGTGTACTGACCCTGCATCTTAGCAAGGGCTGCGGACAATGTAGTCGTCTCAGCCTTTGTGCAGACGATCATCGGCCACATCAGATCCTTGAACGCGAACACTGCGGTAAAGATACCCAGAGATACCATGGAGGAACGTGTCAGAGGCATCATGATCTTCAGGAACTTCTGGCCGATATTACATCCGTCGATACCGGCAGCCTCTTCCAGATCCCTTGGAAGACCTTCATAGCCTGTCTTTAACAGATAGGTACCAAATGCAGTAACGATACCCGGGAATACCAGACCGAACTGAGTATTCAGCATACCAAGCTTGGAGATCATCAGGTACTGCGGAATGATGAAAATCTGTGCCGGAACCATCATCTGGATCAGTACCAGGGAAAACAGAGCGTTTTTGCCCGGGAATCTCAGACGTCCGAAAGCATAACCTGCCATTGTCGCCGTCAGGCAGGCGCATACAACACGGAAGAAGATCATCAGCAGAGTATTCTTGTACAAAATAATGAAGTTATAGGACTTCCATACAGTTGCAAAGTTTGACCAGTGCCAGCCATTCTGCGGTAAAATGTAGAACGGGTTCACGGAGATAGCCTCCTGATTGGTTTTTAAAGCTGTAAGAATCATCCATGCAAAGGGGACGATCATAATAAAAGCCATAATGGTCAGAATCACATAGATCAGTATCTTATTAAGACGCTGTTTTTTTTCGTAGCTTTCCATAAATCACATTCCCCTTTCCTAGTTGTGGTATACGAATTTCTTCTCTGCCTTCTGTAAGATAACAGTAAGGATCATGATAAAGATCAGAAGTATTACGACCAATGCAGCTCCTGTACCCTTGTCGCCGTTGGTAAAGGAATACTGATAGAACAGGTAGACAACAGACTGAACCTTATTCAAAGCCTTGTTTGTCTTATCCATAACCATGAACATTAAGTCGAATACTGTCAGAGCGCCGATCACACGTGTCTGTACGATAAAGAAAGTAGTCGGGCTCAAAAGCGGGATCGTGATATGGAAGAACTGTTTGATGCCGGTTGCGCCGTCGATCATAGCAGCCTCATAATAGTCGCCGGGAATTTCCTGAAGTCCGGAAATAAACAGAACCATGTTGTAACCAATGATGGACCATACGCCGATGATACCGATGGAGATCCATGCGATGTTCGGATTGGAGATCCATTCGATCTTCGTATGTAAAATATTGTTGATCAGACCAAACTGAGTATTGTACAGCCATTTCCATACCATGGCAACCGCTGCCGGCGCGCAGACCATTGGCAGGAAAAAGATCGTACGGTAAACAGAAGTACCTTTGAGCTTCTTATTTAAGAATACAGCCAGAACAAGAGCGATGGCAACGCCGAACGGAACCTCAATGATCGCATACTTGATGGTGTTCCAGAAAGCCTGCCAGATCGTACTGTCAGACAGCAGCTTCGTGTAGTTTCCAAGTCCGATAAAAGTATTTCCTCTTCCAAAGTCGCCGGTCTTACAGAAGGACTGATAGATCGTGTTAAAAATCGGATAGAAGTTCAGGATAATAAGTCCGATGATTGTGGGGGCAACAAAGAGATATGCCCACTTGGCTTCATCTTTCTGAGCTTTTGTCATTTTACTTTCCCTCCTAAAAACAAATTTGCTGAACCATCCTGCCAGAGTGTGTTTAAAATTCATCCCTGCAATCTGCATTCCACACTCCAGGGCTACGGAATAGAAAAGCGGACCACACATGCGGTATGGCCCGCTTTGATCATTTCATCTCATCAAGCCCTGTCACAGGAAAATTGGGAAATCATTATTCTGCCGCGATGGCATCCTCGATAATCTTCTGGGCATTGTCGCATGCAGTTGCCATCAGTTCTTCATCCTCCGGATTCTGCCACGGATCCAAGAATCCGCCTGCCTGCTGAAGAGCATCTTCCCAAACGGTAGTGTTACGTGTGTAAGGACGGAAGTACAGAGAGCCCTCTTCCTCAATACGGGTGAATGGGGATAAATCCATGCCGTCAAATGCGGTTACAAAGTCATCAGACATATCCTTCATACCAGCCATGGTAACGCCAAGTTCAGACTGCATCTTCTGGCCTTCTTCAGAGCAGAAGAAAGAAATCAGGCTGTAAGCTGCTGCAGGATCTTCTGTGTTGTAGGAAGCTGCCCATCCTAAACCGTTGTATGCGGAGTAACGTTCGCCTTCATCACAGGTTCCGTTTCCGTTAACGTCAGCGTACGGAAGCATAGCCCATGCGTAATCAGCGGAATTTTCGCTGTCATAGAAGGATTTCACCATCCAGGAACCCTGTGTGATCATTGCTGTCAGACCGGACTGGAACAGAGAGTCGGTACCTGTCTCAGCAACAACTGTCTGAGGCGCGGAAACTGTCAGGATCTTACGAACCATTTCCATACCTGCCTTACCTTCGTCAGAACCGATGGTAGTTCCCTTATGGTCGTCTGTGATAATCTGTCCGCCGTAATCATAAACGACATTATACCAGCCGTCCTGGTTATTGGAAGTATTCATAGCCATTCCGTAAACGCCATCGTCAGCGCCTGCCTCTGTGATGGTCTTAGCTGCTTCATATAAATCTTCCCATGTCCACTCATCTGTCGGGTAGTCAACTCCGTACTTGTCAAAAAGCGCCTTGTTGTACAGAAGCGCGATGGTATCATGGTCCTTGGGAATTGCATAGTGAACGCCGTTGTCTGCACGTGTATACAGTTCTACAATGCCCTCATAGTAGTTAGCCAGATCGATAGCATCGTCATTCTCGATGTACTCGTCAAGATTCAGGAGCAGGTCGTTCTCCATGTACATCTGAGCGGTGTTGGAGTGCATCCAGAATACGTCAGGCATATCTCCGCCGGAAGCGCCTGCCTCAAGCAGTGTCCAGTAGTTATCCCAGTCAACGACATTGATGTTAACCTTAACTCCGGAAGTCTCTGTCCAGGCATCTGCGATCTCCTGCAGTCCAGCCAGCTGGTTGTTATCCCAGATATTTACCTGGAGTTCGGATACGGAAAATTCCTCCGCACTTACCATGCTGCTGCTTCCTACTACCATTACAGAAGCCAGAGCCAACGCTGTGATTTTACGCATTTTCATCATTTTTTCCTCCTTAAAAAAATTGATTTTGACACGTCCGTCAATTGATTTCGAAGAGTATTTTACCATTATAGAAAATAATATAAAATGGAAAAATAGACGTTTTATATGGAATAATGTCTCCATAAACATGTACGTTTTACATAGAAAAATCCCATTTTTTGTATTTTTTTTATCAAAAAGCGCCAAGTGTGGAACGGCTTTCCATAGAAATCCTGTGATAAATTGTAGTGTCCGGGGAAAATTTTTCATATTTATATGGAAAAATGTCAACAAATAAGGTATAATTAACAGTGGTATCCGTTCCATTCATGAACACAGGCCGCTGCGTGACTTGCGTTCATGAACATATGCAGCAAAGCGGAATGCGAATATCCTCTTTAATATATGTAAGAAATAACTGCCCAGGGGCATGATACAATATTGTGGAATACATCTTGCTGAAAGCAATTTTCAAATACACGCTACGAATGGAGGAAGGCATGCAGAATATTAAATATACAGACTCCGCGTCTTTTCGGTGCCTTGAGCACCTGAGAGAAACATCCCTTGATCTTTATCTCGTACACTGCGGAAAGGAACAATGCACTCCCGCGCATCTCTGCAACGATATCAGAAGGGAATACATTATCCATTTTGTTATTTCCGGCAAGGGCACTTTCTCAACTGGGGGGGGTACTGTCCATGAATTAACCGCAGGACAGATGTTCCTGATCACTCCCGGAGAAGAGAATACCTACCGGTCTGATGATGAAGATCCCTGGTATTATGCCTGGATCGGTTTTAACGGTATCAGAGTCGAAAACATTCTTCAGAACTGCGGTTTTTCTTCCCGCCATCCTGTGAGAAGCTTTTCTGATTCCGGGTTCATCTTGAAATATGTGGATAATATCCTTGATGCGCGCCGTCTTACCCTGTCCAACGATATAAAAAGGAAGTCCTATCTGATGATGCTGCTGGCGGAACTCATGGACGATACGGCCGCACAGAATACCGCCGTGCAAAACACACCCCCTCACTACGATTACGCCACCAATGTCTATCTTGAATCTGCCATTGATTTTATCAAGCGGGGCTATCAGCAGGGGATCAAGGTTTCGGACGTCACAGACTATGTGGGCATCAGCAGGACCTACCTGAACCAGGTTTTCCAGAAAGAACTGGGGCTTCCAGTCCAGACGTTCCTCATCGATTACCGCCTGCACAAGGCCGCCAGCCTGCTGCTGAGTACGCCTTTGTCAGTGGGCGAGGTATCCGACAACGTGGGCTATTCCGACGCCCTCGCCTTTTCCAAGGCATTTAAGAAAAAATTCGGCGTCAGTCCCAGGAATTACAGGACTCATATTGATACCATGGACAAGTTCAGTGAAAAACAGCCGCCGCCGGAATCCTGATTCCGTCCGGCGGTTATTTTATTAAGAAAAATGTTTACAAGTAGTATTTAAAACTATATAATAGAGAGCAGAGGTGATAATGAGATGACAATTGATAAAAAAGACATGATAAACAGTATATTGGAAAGTGTTTCCAAAGTAGACTATATAAAACCGGAGGATCTGCCGAATATCGATCTGTATATGGATCAGGTGACTACTTTTATGGAAGCGCAGCTTGCGTCCTCCAAGCGTTATCCTGACGACAAAATTCTCACGAAGACCATGATCAATAATTACGCCAAGAACAACCTGCTGCCCTCCCCGGAGAAAAAACGCTACTCCAAGGAGCACCTGCTTCTGCTGATTTTTATCTACTACTTTAAAAATATCCTGTCTATCAGTGACATACAGACTCTTTTAGGCCCTATCACGGAAAAATATTTCAAATCCACCGGGGAAAAGGACCTTACTTATATTTATAATGAAGTGTTCAGCATGGAGAAAAGCCAGATCGACCTTCTCATAAAGGATCTGCTCAGGCGGTACCATGCCGCTGAAGCCACCTTCTCAGATGCGGACGAGGAAGACCAGGACTTCCTGAAGCGTTTTTCTTTTATCTGCCTGCTGAGTTTTGACGTCTATATGAAGAAACGGCTGATCGAACAGTTGATCGACGGAATGCGCCCGGAAGAGCCCCCTAAAAAGCATAAGAAAGAAAAAGCTCCCAGGCCCCCCAAAGAAAAATAAGCGTTACTGCCTGCATCACAGGCGCGGACAGCAACAAGTGAATGAAACAGGGTATCCTTTTGGACAGAGCTATTGAATTGTTACGGAAAATATGGTACACTCCCTCTAATGACAAGACAGTTGTAAATGTCATATGTCAAGGAGGGAGATTTTTGTTATGGATAAACTAAAGAAACTGCTGAATCACATTTTTATCGACGGGCTGAGCGGAATGGCCCTTGGGTTGTTTTCCACCCTGATCGTCGGTACCATCATCCAGCAGATCGGGAGCTTTATTCCCGGAAGCGCCGGAACCATGATCTTTGTTCTGGGAAAGGTTGCCGCGGCTATGACAAGCACCGGGATCGCTATTGGCGTCGCTTACAAATTTAAAGAGAGTCCTCTGGTTACCTTTTCCGCCGCAACCGCAGGTATGGTTGGAGGCTTTGCAAGCAAACTTCTTGCCGGAACTGTCTTTGTGGACGGAGCCATCGTCCTTTCCGGCCCCGGCGAGCCGCTGGGAGCGTTCATTGCAGCCCTTGTGGGCATCGAGCTCGGTCATCTTGTATCCGGCAAAACAAAAGTGGACATTCTGGTAACGCCGCTGGTGACCATCCTTTCCGGCAGCGCTGTCGGCCTGATCCTGGGACCGCCCATATCCGCATTTATGACGGGGCTGGGAAATATCATCAACTGGGGAACCGAACAGCAGCCGTTCCTTATGGGAATTATTGTTTCTGTACTGATGGGCATGATCCTGACTCTTCCTATCAGTTCCGCTGCCCTCGGCATCATCCTGAACCTTTCCGGACTGGCAGCCGGAGCGGCGGTGATCGGATGCTGCTGCAATATGGTAGGCTTTGCCGTGGCAAGCTACCGTGAAAACAAGATCGGCGGACTGATCGCCCAGGGTATCGGAACCTCCATGCTTCAGGTTCCGAACATTGTCCGAAAGCCGGTCATCTGGATTCCCGCCATCGTATCAAGCGCCGTTGTCGGCCCTCTGGGAACCATGCTTTTTAATATGCAGTGCAACGCCACCGGCTCCGGTATGGGTTCCGCAGGGTTTGTTGGACAGATCATGACATGGCAGACCATGATCGCCTACGATTCCCCCGCGGTGGTCCTGGTCAAGATCCTTCTGCTCCAGTTCCTTCTTCCGGCAGTCATCACGCTGGCAGTTTCTGAATTTATGCGAAAGAAAGGCTGGATCAAATACGGCGACATGGCGCTGGATTTATAATACTTCCGCCAGAAAACCCACATGTATTCCGACTACAGCATGAATGGCTGCGGCTGCAATGGATATATTTTACTCACCAGAATATAACCGCCATACGGCGGACATTAAACAACCTCCCGGATTTTCTGATCTCCGGGAGGTTTTGCTACAGCTTATTCTTCTGTTTGTTTTTCTTTTGCCGCTTCTTTCTCACGCATTCTGGCAAATACCATTTCATATCCGTCGTTTCCGTAGTTCAGCGAACGGTTTACACGGCTGATCGTGGCCGTTGAAGCCCCGGTCTTCTCGGAAATATCAAGATATGTACGTTTGTCCATCAGCATTTTTGCAACCTCAAAACGCTGGGATAAAGAAAGAAGCTCATTAATTGTGCAGACGTCCTCAAAAAATGTATAGCATTCTTCCTTGTCCTTCAGGCACAGGATAGCCTCAAACAGATGATCCACTGCCTCAGTTCTAATCTTTTTACTCATATCCCTGCTCCTTTGTCACTTTATTCCCACGGGCAATGAGCCAGGCGGACATGTGGGTATGTCCATTTGGCAACTGCCGCGAGGGCCAAATACCCCGTCGCTTGCAGCAGAGTATTCGATTTCTGCCAACAGTGACATTTTAACACGCTACCGTGTGATAAGCAAGTCATTTTTCAAAAATTTCCAGACACGCTTTATTTTTCAACAAAGGATTTTCTCTTACTTACTACGTCAAAAATAACGGCTGCCAGAAGTACAAGGCCCTTAACAACCTTCTGCATATTCTGGTCGGTTCCCATGATACTCATACCCTGGTTGATAATACCCATCAGAACCGCGCCTACGATAACTCCGGGAACCGTTCCGGTTCCGCCGTACGCGGAAGCGCCGCCGATGAAACAGGAGCCGATGGCATCCATTTCGTAGTTCTGGCCGTAGGTAGGCTGTGCGGAGGTCATACGCGCAACGGTCAGAAGGCCTGCAAGACCTGCAAGGAAGCCCATGTTTGTGTAAGCAATAAAGTATACGCGGTTGGTATTGATGCCGGAAAGCTTCGTCGCCTTTTCATTGCCGCCCACCGCATAGAAATAACGGCCCACCGTTGTTTTGCTGGTAATATATCCATATATCAGAACAACGATCAGTACCCACACCAGAGAGGTAGGAATTCCTTTGTACTGGGAAAGCTTATAGCTGAGCGCAAGGATCACTGCCACGATCACGATCATTTTTCCGTATAAAGCCCCTGCGCTTTCTGTCTCATAGCCTTTGCTCTTACGGCTCATATAGCCGCGCATGGTAACTGCCACGTAAATCACACTGGCAATAATACCTGCTGCAAGCGCAACTCTGTTCAGGCCTTCGCCGCCGCCCAGGAAATCCGGCACATAGCAGTTAGCGCCGCCGCCGAAGAGTCTTACAAAGGTTTCGGACTTGATCGGAAGGGTCTTGCCTGCCAGAACGATATTGGACAGGCCGCGGAACATCAGCATACCCGCCAGTGTAACGATAAACGGAGGGATACGCACATAAGCGATCCAGAATGCCTGCCATGCGCCGATCAGGGCCGCGATCACAAGAGACAGGATGATCGCCACGCCGTCCGGCAGATTCATCTGCTCCATAAAGATGCCGCATAAAGCGCCCACGAAGCAGACAACGGAACCTACGGAAAGGTCAATATTGCCGCCTGTCAGGATACACAACAGCATACCGGTTGCAAGAACGAATACATATGCGTTCTGCGAGATCAGGTTGGTCAGGTTCTGGGGATAGAGAATCTTTCCCTGTGTTCCCCAGGTAAAAAACAGGGCAACCAGAACCAGAACGATGATCATTGTATATTTTTGAATTCCAGATTTTAACTTTGATTTATCCATTATTTACTCTCCTTTGCCTGAATTCAGGATACATGACATAATCTTTTCCTGAGAAGCTTCCTCTGCCCGCAGCTCGCCTGCGATTCTGCCCTCGTTCATAACATAAATCCGGTCTGACATTCCCAGGACCTCCGGAAGCTCGGAAGAAATCATAATTACGGATTTGCCTGCCGCAACAAGGTCGTTGATGATACAGTAAATCTCGTATTTGGCGCCCACGTCGATACCTCTGGTTGGTTCATCCAGGATCAGTACGTCCGGATCCGCAAACATCCATTTTGCAAGAAGCACCTTCTGCTGGTTGCCGCCGCTTAAGTTTCCTACATTCTGTTCCACAGACGGGCATTTGGTCTTCAGTTTGTCTTTATATTCCACAGCGACCGCATATTCCTTATCCCTATCAATAACCCCTTTATTGCTGACGCCCTTAAGGTTTGCAAGAGTCGTATTGATCTTGATCGGATTGCTTAAGATCAGTCCGTCGCCCTTCCGGTCCTCTGTTACATAGGCAAGCTTATGCTCAATGGCGTCCCTGGCATTTTTCAGATGTACCTCTTTTCCGTCCAGAAGCAGGGTTCCGCTGATGTTAGTGCCGTAGCTTTTTCCGAAAATACTCATGGCAAGCTCTGTACGTCCCGCGCCCATCAGACCGGAGATTCCTACAACCTCACCTTTATGTACGTTGATCGATACATTATCCACAACCTTCCGCTCAGAATACAAAGGATGGTATACATTCCAGTTCTTTACCTCCATATTGACAGCGCCGATCTTAACTCCGTGACGCTTCGGGAAACGGTCCGCGATCTCCCTGCCTACCATTCCTTTAATGATACGGTCCTCTGAGAAATCATCCACGCCTTTTACCAGAGTTTCAATAGTGGAACCGTCGCGGATAACAGTAATCTTGTCCGCAACGTAGGCCACTTCATTTAATTTGTGGGTAATGATAATGCAGGTCAGGCCCTCGCTCTTTAATTTCAGCATCAGATCCAGCAGCGCTTTGGAGTCAGATTCGTTCAGGGATGAGGTCGGCTCGTCCAGAATCAGAAGCTTTGCGTTTTTTGCAAGCGCCTTGGCGATTTCCACAAGCTGCTGCTTGCCCACGCCGATATCCTTGATCAATGTTCTGACAGACTCCGAAAGACCTACCTGTCTTGTATATTTCGCCGCCAGGTCATAGGTTTCCTCCCAGTTTATCGCAGCCTTTTTTCCGCGCTCGTTGCCCAGGAACATGTTCTCTCCGATTGTCATATAAGGGATCAGCGCCAGTTCCTGATGAATGATAACGATCCCTTTAGCCTCGCTGTCCTTGATATCGTGAAAATTGCAGACCTCTCCGTTGTAAATAATGTCTCCCTCATAGGTTCCGTGAGGATACACACCGGAAAGCACGTTCATCAACGTAGATTTGCCCGCTCCGTTTTCTCCTACCAGAGCATGGATCTCCCCCTCTTCCACCTGAAGGTTTACGTTGTCGAGTGCTTTTACACCAGGGAAGGTTTTGGTGATATTCTTCATTTCCAACAGTATCTTTGCCAAAATTTTTCCCTCCTAACTTTTAATCCCTTTACTTTTCATGCCTTTTCAGTAAATACAGGCGGGCGAAAAGCCCGCCTGCAATAATAGATTGCTCAGCTTTTATTCCTGTATGGAATGACGCCGGGGATAAATTCCCCCAACTATGATTACTGTAACTGATCCTCTGTGTAGTATCCGGAATCAACAAGCAGTTCTTTGTAGTTGTCTGCGGTTACGGCAACCGGCTCGCAAAGATAGGACGGGATAACGCCGGTACCGTTGTCATAGGTTTCTGTATCGTTTACAGGAGCTTCGCCGCCCTGCATGATAGCGTCAACCATCTCAACAACCTTGGATGCAAGAGTACGTGTATCCTTGAATACGGACATTGCCTGTTTGCCGTCGATGATGTTCGGCATATTCGCGATATCACAGTCCTGTCCGGTGATGATCGGATATTCGCCTGTGTAGTTTGCTGCCAGTGCGTTTTCAACGCCAAGCGCTGTAGAGTCATTGGATGCCAGGACAGCGTCAAGGTTGGTTCCGTCTGCATAGTAAGAAGACAGAATGTTTTCAAATCTGGACTGTGCGGTTTCTGTCGCCCAGTTAGCAGTAGCAACTTCGTCTTTTGTCATCTGGCCGGACGGAACAACCAGCTTGCCTTCGTCGATGTACGGCTGAAGAACGTCCATAGCGCCGCCGAAGAAGAAGTTTACGTTATTGTCGCC
>JAUNGB010000075.1 GCA_030524715.1 Eubacteriales bacterium
TTTAAGCAATTTTAAGTAATTTTGGTAAAATTTCAAATTTGCTCATTTATAGAACAGAAGGAATGATGCGCCATGCTCTTGGATATCGTGGTGATTACGAACTCCGTTTTGGAGAAAATGCAGGCAATATTATTCCGGGCAGCGAATTATTCGGCGATCATGTACAAGGTGTTTCTACTGATTTTCCTGCGATTATTTCAATGGGACAGTCATGGAACAAAGAACTGGTAGAAAAGGTTGGCGAGGTTATCGGTACAGAAAATTTATACACAACTGACTTTTTAGATACCATCAGCAACTTTAATGCAGTAACATGTACAGCAATGCAGGATTTGCGTGTAAATCCTTTAAGCGGCAGATATGACGAAGGCTTTGGTGAAGATTATCACCTTGTTTCCGAAATGATTGATGCAATGGCGACCGGTGCTTCCGGAATTGCAGAAGAAGAAAATGAAGAAGGTTTTTGGACGAAGTGTATTGTAACAACAAAACATTATACGAACTATGCCGGACAGCAGTTCAGAAGAAGTGCGAATGTCGCAAACAGCCGTCGGGGCGTAATGGAACAGCAAGCCAGAAATATTAAAAAGGGAATCGAAGATGGTTCCGTAAGCGGCTTTATGACGAGCTATGGAAGAACAGCCGGTATCCCCAACAGTTTATCACCGCTTGTACAATGGATTCAAAGCTATGCTCCATGGGGAAAAGACGGCGGTGCATATGTTGTAACAGACTTTTCTTCTGACTGGCAGTTGTACTCAGAAAATGCTATGGGAAATGGCTATGATAATTCTTATGTTCCTGCATACTCAGACGCCCTTGCATTAATGCTGATGGCACGTACCGGACAAGGTGCTGCCAATGACAATTCTTCCCTTGAAGAACCCAATACCGAAAATCAGGATGCCACATTAGCTGAACTGGAAAATGGTACTTCCGGCCTCACATTAGAAGATATAGAAAAAACAGCCCGTGCACAGTTGATTCCCCTCATCAGAAACGGTGTATTTAACGAACGGGATGAAAACGGGTATCCGGTGAATTATCCGTTTACCTCCATGTCCATGGGAGCAGGAAACATTGCATATGATTATACAAATGAAGAACATCAGGCTGTCGCACTTCAGGCAGCTCAGGAAAGCATTGTTCTTCTGAAGAATGATAATAATGTCCTCCCACTCTCTAAAGACTCCAAAGTAGCCGTATCCGGACCTTTAGCTGATGCACGTTTCAAAACAACCTATGCAGTAGGACAGACACCAGATTTGGAAAATGCCGGCTTGACTATCAGCCGTGGAATGATGGCTGTTGCCGGAGAGGACAATATTACTTTAAATACTGATGGTAATATTGTCGTATTAAAATCCTCTCAGAACGACAAATATCTTGTTGCCGGAGAAAACGTCATATTAACTGCATCCGCAGAATCGGCAGAAACAGCCTCCAAATTTGAAGCTTATTCCTGGGGGCAGGCAGATGGATATAGTTATAAATGTGTAGATGAAGGGTCAAACAATGGTCTCTGGCTGAAATTCTCTGAAGACAGTGACGGAAACATTGAATTCGGTGTAATAGGGACAGAAGCATTAAACGTAGCAGATACTGGTCTGACAGCGACTTCATATACTTCCACTCTTCCATCAAGAATCAGTGTTTCCAAAAATGAAAATGGCACCGTCAATATTCTTCTGAACTGTTACAGTGAGTCTTTCTTTGGAGCGGAAGAAGCATATTATAAAAACACACGTCTACTGACAACTGCGGAGGATGGCACCGTAGGATACACTGATCAGATTGTAAACGCTGAAGGAGAAGCTTCATTACGTGCAGAATCAGGCAGCCAGTTTACTGTTGAAACTGTTCAGGAAACAGGAAGTTTAACAATAAATGAAGACGCTGAATACGCTGTTGTTGTAATTGGCGCTCCTACACGTCATAGTGCTGGTGAAGGAAGTGACCGAAGTGATCTGTATCTTGGTTCTGAACAGTACGATCTCGTTGAAACTGTAGCAGCTTCCTATCCCGGAAAGACCATCGTTGTCATCAACAGTGTCTTTCCTGTAATTGTGGAAGACATCCAGAACAATGAAAATGTTGCAGCAATTGTATACACGCCTTATGGCGGACAGTATGACGGCTTTGCTGCTGGACAGGTTATTTACGGAGACGTTATTCCGACAGGTAAGCTGACATCCACTTGGTATGCAGATATGTCTGCTTTACCACTTCTTGATGATTACAGCATTCCGGAGGGAACAAATAACACCATCAATCTTGATGGAATTGCGCCGAGATATACCGTAGATATCACGCAGGCGGATGCAGCAGCAACCGGGCTCACTTATCAGTATACCAGCGCACCGGTTACCTATGAATTTGGCTACGGACTCAGCTATACGACTTTTGAGTACAGCGATTTAACAATTAATAGCCAGGACGCAAACGGGAATTTTACCGCAACTGTATCTGTAACAAATACAGGAACCAGAGATGGTGCTGAGATCGTACAGCTTTATGCTTCAAATCCAAATTCCACTTATGGGCTTTACGCTCCTAAAAAACGTTTGGTAGCTTTTGAAAAAGTTAATCTCCAAGCAGGAGAAACAAAGGAAGTTACATTAAGTATAACTGCTGAAGATATGGCTCTGTGGAATACAAATGCAGATAACTATGAAGTGGAAGCAGGTACATATACATTTGAAGCAGCATCTTCCAGCCAGAATGTAAAGGACTCTGTCCAGGCAGAAATCGCAGGAACCGATTTTGATGGGCTTGATATCAGTCAGCCAACCAGTGTATATGATAAGAGTTTTGCTGCTTCATCAGAAGTGACATACTGTGAGTATTCCAAAGCACACACTGCTGAAAATCTTAAAAATGATGTATTAATCGGCGGATATTCCTCTGTAATGTCCAAATCTGAGGGTGCATGGACTGCTTTAAACGGAGTAAACCTTGACAACATCCAAAAATTCACTGCTTCTGTTGCATATAACAAAGAAGGAGATACTGGTATCGAAGTTCATCTTGATGCACCTGATGGAGAAATGATTGCCGAATTCACTTTCGGCGCCACAGAAGAAACCTCTTATACAGTTGATGCTGTAGAAGACTACGATGTACATGAGCTTACATATACGGATGTTGAAGTTCCCCTTTCTGCTAAAGTTTCAGGAATCCATGATCTCTATCTTGTCTTCAAAAATGCAGATACAAGAATCTACTCGATTCAGGGAGTACAATAGTATTGCGAATCCATAACCAAATTTAGTTTTTACTTTTAATCATAACAAAATGGCTCTTCACTGTAAAAGTGAGAGCCATTTTCTACTACATATCGACTTGTCATTAAAACTGCATAAGAGATACGCAGGTTGAATGACAAAGTAAACGCAACTGAAGTTGGAAATAGGGGTTGCATTTACTTTGACAATCTATGCAAACAATTTAAAATACAAAATTTAATATAAGTTATGGTAAAATTATGGATATGGTGGTATAATAAGCACATGTATTTTATGAACCCTATAAACCGGGCACAAAGAACGATGGGACTTCACTGGAAGCAGTTCGCTGCTTTTGGAACAATTCTGTCGGCAAGATTATGAGAGGATGGTACAGGCTATGAATATTAATATGAACAAAGTTGAAGAATTATTGGCAGCATTAAAGAAAAAAGAAGAAGAAAAACAAAAAAATACGGTCCTCTGGGCACTGGCAATCGTAGGCGCCGTAGCAGCAGTGGCTGGTATTGCATTTATGGTTTATCGTTTCTTTAAACCTGATTATCTGGAGGATTTCGAAGAAGATTTCGACGATGATTTTGACGACTACTTTGAGGATGAAGAAGAGTAAAGAGGATCCCGAAGCACAGCGGAAGAATTTCCGGCGCGGATGGATTTCAAGTCAATCTATTTTTGGGGATTAAAATATCAGTGACAATAGCTCCGGCAGGTAACCGGAGCTATTTTTTCGGAGGTATCAATGAAAAAAGGTGAAATATACGAAGGCATTATCGAAAAAGTAGACTATCCAAATAAGGGAATCGTATATATAGGCGAACATAAGGTGATCGTAAAAAACGGCATCCCGGGACAGAAGATCAGATTTGTCATAAACAAAAAGCGCTCCGGCCGTATGGAAGGAAGGCTTCTGGAGGTTCTGGAAAAGTCTCCTCTGGAGACAAGAGAACCTGTGTGCAGTTCATTTCCCGCCTGCGGAGGCTGTATGTATCAGACAATGCCCTATGAAGAACAGCTTCGTATGAAAGAACGCCAGGTGAGGGAGATTTTGGACCAGGCACTGGTTCTGGGAGGACAGACAGATGCACAAGGGGCTGCGGAATATGTGTGGGAAGGTATTCACAGAAGCCCTGTAGAATTTGGCTATCGAAACAAAATGGAATTTTCCTTCGGAGATGAATATAAAGACGGTCCGCTTTCCCTTGGATTACACAAGAAGGGAAGCACCTATGATGTTTTAAATACAGAGGATTGCAGGCTGGTTCATGAAGATATGACAAAAATCCTTACCTGTGTCCGCAATTTTTTTCTTGAAAAAGGCGTCCCATATTACAAAAAAATGCAGCATACCGGATATCTGCGCCATCTCTTACTGAGAAGAGGCGTTACTACAGGAGAAATCCTTGTTCATATTATTACGACAAGCCAGGAAGAGCATGATCTGAATCCATTAAAGGATCTGCTGCTGCAGCTGCCTTTGGAGGGCAAAATCGTAGGCATTATGCATATTATAAACGACTCTCTTTCCGATGTGGTGAGAAGTGATGAAACCAGAATTTTGTACGGGCAGGATTATTTTTATGAAACCCTGCTTGGGCTGCGATTTAAAATCAGCACGTTCTCCTTCTTTCAGCCAAACTCTCTGGCCGCGGAAGTTTTATACTCTGTTGTCCGTGATTACATCGGCTGTACCAAAGATATGGAGGTATTCGACCTCTACAGCGGAACAGGGACGATCGCGCAGCTTCTGGCTCCGGTAGCAAAGGAGGTTATCGGTGTGGAAATCGTAGAAGAGGCTGTAGAAGCCGCGCGCGAAAATGCCGCCTTAAACGGTCTGGATAACTGCACGTTTATTTCAGGAGATGTCCTTAAAGTTCTGGATGAAGTAACTGAAAAACCAGATGTTATCATTCTGGATCCGCCGCGCGACGGCATCCATCCAAAAGCGCTGCCGAAGCTTTTATCGTATCAGGTAGAACGGATCGTCTATGTCTCCTGCAAAGCGACCAGCCTTGCCCGGGATTTGGAAAGTTTTCTGGCGGCAGGATATCGGGTAGAAAGGGCATGCTGTATTGATCAGTTTTGTGAGACGGTTCATGTGGAAAGTATCGTGCTCTTGTCCCACAAATCACCAGATAATCCAATTACATCAGAAAGCCTATGAGGTTTATTTGCCATTGGTTGAAGATGTGTGCAGCGGAATTGTGTCAGAAGATGAATTATCACATTTGCTTGATTATTTACTGGATTTTGTTTGTGATGAGAAAATACTGGGATTATTCAAAAGAGTGTGTAGAATGTATTTATATATATATATATCCTGGTTGTATTAAGAGTTATATTGAAGCATATCGGGAACGGGAAATGTGGGAGGATGGATGAGAAACGGAAAATGTGTTATAAATTAGGCAGCGGATAAATAGTTTAGGACATATTTTGACAAAGTTTATGATGGGGAGAAGGAGGAAGGTTATGGCGAAGATTGTTAAGGAAACTATCCATGCAAAAGGTATTGATATTGGCATCTATACTACGAATTTTGAAAATGAATTTATTTCATTAACAGATATTGCAAAATATCGAAATGAGGATGACCCAAGATTTGTGATTCAAAACTGGATGCGCAATCGTAACACAATCGAATTTTTAGGCGTTTGGGAAGAATTGCATAATCCAGATTTTAACCGTGTGCAATTCGAGGCGGTTAAAAATGAGGCGGGATTAAATCGTTTTGTCATGACGCCGACAAAGTGGATTACACAGATGAATGCCATTGGTATTGTTTCAAAAGCAGGACGCTACGGGGGAACATATGCCCATAGCGATATAGCCATGTCTTTTGCAACTTGGATTTCTCCTGAATTTCAGTTATATATTATGAAGGACTATAGGCGTTTAAAGACAGACGAAAACAGTCGTTTGTCTTTGAATTGGAACTTAAATAGAGAGATTTCTAAGTTAAATTACAGGATACATACAGATGCAATTAAAGAAAATCTGATTCCGCCAGAATTAACGCCTGCACAGGTAGCTTATACTTATGCTAATGAAGCAGATATGTTGAATGTTGTTTTATTTGGAAAAACCGCAAAACAGTGGAAAGATGAAAATCCAACTGCGAAAGGAAATATGCGGGATGCGGCAACGCTAAACCAGTTATTGGTACTGGCAAATTTGGAAAGCTATAATGCTGTTTTAATTAATCAGTGTAAGAATCAGAAAGAGAGGATGGAATTGCTTCGGCAGTTGGCGGTACAGCAGTTGCAGACGTTGGAAACAGTAAGTTTAAATAATGTTGCACAATTGGCGGATAATGCACAAAAAACGAAAGATTTTAGTGAGGGTTAATACATATACTTAATTGTATGAAAATTATCTTGTGAGAAAGAGGTACTACCGTTGAGACAGTATGTTTATTGTCCAAATTGAAATCGACGCAGCATATTAAAGTTGAACATAAAAAATGCAATCAGACAGGATAGTGAACAAATGGCGGAGTTGTTCCATACATCCAGAAGCAATATTGTAGAGCATATCGGTCACATCTATGAAGAAAGCGAATTGAATGAGTTTTCAACCTGTCGGAAATTCCGACAGGTTCGTATGGAAAGCAACCGGCAGGTAACAAGGGAGCTGCCTTTTTATAATCTGGATATGATCATTTCCCTTGGTTTATGCGGCGCACGGACATAAATTAGGAAGAGAGTAAATGGCTCAAAAGAATTTTCCAGGCTGAATTACAGGAGCCTTTTCCGTCAGCAGACTTTCATGCAATTTATTGCGATGAAAGTCTGCTGTTGGATTAGCAACTTACAGGTGGAAATTTTATATATCCGGAAAACATCCAATTCCATAGAGAAATACAGCGGACATGCTTACTTTAATTCCTTTTTTCCTAAACGTACCTCTTCCATATAACCAGCCATTTCCTCTGAAACATTGTCGAACAGATAATTGCGGCTGCTTTGGCGGTGCAGCTTCCATTCCTGTCTCATTTCCTTAGCGGCTTCGCTTACTTCTTCCAGGAGTCCTTTGGCTGAAATACGCGTCGCTCCCTGTCCCATAATGATAATCTGCTCCAGGCGGTCTGAAGTTGCAACTGTTACCTGATACTGCCGTCCGATGCGGTGGACTGTTTTTTCGATGTACTGGTCTGCCGTTTCAGCCTCCTTTGTATAGACCACATAAATATTATGGTACCGGATGATCTCTTCTGCATGGCCTTCCACTTTATAGGCATCAAAAACCAGGATTACCGTACATTTTTTAAAGCCCTGATAATTTGACAGAATGTCCATCAGCTTATCCTGCGCCGAATGGATATTTACCTTTGCAAGCTCCTTTAATTCCTCCCAGGCAAAAATAATATTATAGCCGTCCACCAGAAGATATTCCTCCTGGCTCTTTTTCTTTGGGACGTATTTCCCGTAATCCGGCGCGGCATGTACCACGCGTTTCTGGAACCCATTCCGTTCCCGTTTCACCGGACCGAAGGTACGCTCAAAGATTTCCTGAAGCTCTTTATCATCCTCATAGCTCCCTCCGTAATAGGTGCCTGTTGTTTTTCCGGTACGGCCTCCCTGTCCGGAAACAGTCTTCCCGGCTCTTTTATTTTCTGAAAAATCTCCGGACCCGTCCTCTTCCCACGGAGAATCTTCGCCGTAATTCTCCTGCAGATCCACTCCGCTTTCCAGATGCATGTACTCTTCCACCTGATCCCATGGCACTACAAAGCCCGCGCCGTGGGCGCAGAAAACGGAGCCTGTGGGATTTTCCAGATCTCTCTCGGCATCGTATCCCAACGCCTCCACGACCTCTTCCTGATTCCGGCAGGGAGCATACCCCTTGAGTACGCAGAACAGCCGTCCTTTTCCCTTTGTATAAGAAATTACCTGATTTTGATAATCCCGCATGGCGGCAACCGGCGCCGTTCCCGTCAGAACAGACATTTCTCCGTCTGTCTGCGGAGGTTGAAAGGCTCCCTGCATTTTCTGGATATCTGCCATCGCCCTACCGATCATTTCTCCCGGAACCTCAAGCCGGAACTCATAGTAAGGCTCCAGAAGGATCGACTGTGCTTTCTTTAATCCCTGGCGCACCGCACGGTAAGTAGCCTGACGGAAATCGCCTCCCTCCGTATGCTTCTGATGCGCCCTGCCTGTAAGCAGAGTGATCTGCATATCTGTAATGGGAGAACCTGTCAGGACTCCCCGGTGCTCCTTTTCCTCCAGATGAGTCAGAATCAGTCTCTGCCAGTTTCTGTCCAGCACATCCTCGCTACACGCCGTAAAGAACTGAAGTCCGCTTCCACGCTCTCCCGGCTCCAGAAGAAGATGTACCTCCGCATAATGACGAAGGGGTTCAAAATGCCCCACTCCCTCCACCGGAGCCAGTATGGTCTCTTTATATACAATATTTCCTGTCCCAAATTCCACTGCTACATGGAACCGTTCCCAGATCAGGCTTTTCAGGACTTCAATCTGTACCTCTCCCATCAACTGGGCATGGATTTCCCCCAACTGCTCATCCCAGACGATGTGAAGCTGCGGTTCTTCCTCTTCCAGAAGCTTCAGCTTCCGGAGCATCTGATGAACATCACAGCCTGAGGGAAGCAGAATCTGGTAATTCAGGACAGGCTCCAGAACAGGCATATCTGACTCTGCTTCAATTCCAAGTCCCTGCCCCGGATAGGTTTTTGTCAGTCCGGTAACAGCACAGATCGTTCCCGCCGCTGCCTCTGCTGCCAACTCATATTTGGCTCCCGAATAAATACGGATTTGATCCGCCTTTTCCTCCCACAGCTCGTCCTCCTGCCCCGCACGGTGCGAAACCATCCCGGAAGGCCTGCGGTTTGTCAAAAGCGCTTTCACCTTCAGGCTTCCTCCTGTAATTTTCATATAAGTCAGACGGTTTCCCTGGTCGTCCCGGGCAATTTTATAGATCTTTGCTCCAAAATTTTCCGGATAAACAGGCAATGCCGTATAACGCTCCAGTCCCTCCAGAAACTCCGACACTCCTGTCATCTTCAGGGCGGAACCAAAATAGCATGGGAAAATCTTTCTCTCCGCGATCAGCCTGACAATATCCTTCTCCTTCACTTCTCCGGTTTCCAGAAATTCTTCGATCAGCGTTTCCTCACAAACGGCAATATTTTCCATAAGCTCCTCACGGTCTGAACGGAAATCCAGACAATTGCCGTCCAGACGTTTTTGCAGATCAGCAAGAAGAGCATCATGGTCAGTCCCCTCCTGATCCATCTTATTGACAAATAAGAAAACAGGAATCTGATACCGCGCCAGCAGACGCCAGAGGGTCATTGTATGACTCTGCACGCCGTCCGCCCCGTTAATCACCAGAACGGCATAGTCCAGAACCTGCAGCGTCCTTTCCATCTCCGCTGAAAAATCCACATGGCCCGGCGTATCCAGAAGCGTTACCACAGTTTCTCCCATATTCAGCACTGCCTGCTTGGAGAAAATAGTGATTCCCCGCTCCCGCTCCAGCTCAAAATTATCCAGAAAAGCGTCCTTATGATCCACACGCCCCAGCTTTCTGATTTTCCCGCAGAGGTACAAAAGCCCCTCCGAAAGCGTCGTCTTCCCCGCGTCCACATGGGCCAAAATACCGATACAAATATGTTTTTTATCCTGCTTTTGTTTATTTTCTGAGGTTTCTTCCATAGGAAATGCCCCTTTCTTACTATCTTTTTCTATAGTTAGTCCTTCCCTTTGTTTAAGATTTTTCGATTATACATCATTTCCGCATAATCTCTGTCTAAAAATTCTATATGTACTCCATATTCTTCAAATATTTCTTTAAAGCCGAACCATTTGCCATCCGTTGCCTCTACAATTGTCGGATGTTCCGAATGGGTTCTTGACAATGCTACAAATTTCCTGTCGCTGAAATCAAAATCTTTTGTCCGTTCTTCTAACGGGAACTTAACATAGTTTCCTTCTGAATCTTTATCTAATTTCAGATAATCATCAAATAAAATACAACTTATATACTTGTTAAACCATCTCCAAAAAATTCTTCCCATATCCGTTTTCATTGAAATTCTGTTTCTATATTCTTTTATAATTTGGTAATCAGCATCCAGCACCAGCTTACTTTCCGAATTATCCACAAAGTTTTTTATAAACCTCATGCACTTTTGCTGTACATCCAGTTCTTCATCCTTGCACTCTGTTAAAGGCGTGGCTGCTTTCGCAGCCACATTCGTATCCATAATTATTTTATTATCCATTATTTTCATTCCTCGCAGCAATCCGTTGTTCTATCTCCTTCATGGATTGTTGATATACAGCATCTAATAGCTTACTATCTGCCTGCAAAATATAATTCGGTTCCAATTCATCCATTTTGTATGCTGTCTGACTGTATATTTCATCTGAATGCTGATTTTCATCATGAAATCCATCTTTTAATATCTCTGGCATTTCTGATGTTGCCCTGTACAAATTATGAAACAGAACGTCTTCTCTCTTTTCTCTGCGAATCTCAAGATATTTCGCAAAATTGTAACTATGTGTGGCAATAAACATTTGGACTCCGTTTTTTTGCAGTTCAACCAATATATCAACAACCAATGGATATAATTCCGGATTTAAATTTGCCTCTGGCTCATCCCATAACAGTATCGTTCCTTTTTCTAATAATCCGTTTCTAATCAATTTCCACAATAATCCAAGCTTCCTCAGACCTTCTGCCTCTAAAGAAAAATCGACCTTTCTTCCGTCTTTTTTCAAGACAAAGAAATTATCGTTTTCCAGAATTACTTCTCCATCAATTACAGCGCTGATTTTTTCTAAAATCCCCCGCATATTTTGGGGAATTTCCCGTGTTTCCGGCAAAGATGCATTCACAATAATATCTACCTGGGTTCCGTCAAAAGGCATATTATACTTTTCATATAACGCTAAAAATCCTTCAGAATGTGACAACATCTCTGTAGTCGGAATAAATACAGACTGAATATTCAGTCCAAACCATTCCTTAGAATTAAAGATTCCCTGATGTGATAAACTGTACTCAAATTTATGTTTGCCATCAGACACTCGAAAATAACAATACCCTTCCTTAGAATCACTGTTTTTCAAAACTTCATCACCAGAAATACTATTAGAAAAGAATTGCTGTAATCTTTTGGTTTTTCCTTGATTTGTTTGTTTTATCGACCATTGTGTTGCTGCATATATCATTTTAAGCAAACTTGTCTTTCCGACTCCATTTTCTCCAATAATGACATTTATTCCATCGCAAAAGTCCAGATGAAAAACATCTGATATTTTGTCTCCACTCTGAATTTCTCCTCTTTTACAGTCACCATTGTTCTTCCTCCATTGCCTTTGAAATATCAGGACATTTAAAATATCAATCGTTTTAATTGCCATATCTCTTTACCCTCTTCACTATACAATTCTTTTATTATTTCTTATTCAATATTATAATGTATTTTCAATTTATCAGAAATCGTACCGGCATACTACTTACCAGCAGCCATACTCTTCTGTCAGTGCTCAATCAGATTCCTGAAAACCAACTTGTCCGTTCATCAACAGCGGAAGTAAAAAATCCCGAAGAGATGTAAGTTCTTGATTTTCTTTTATAATTTGGCTCTTTCTCTTTTCTATATCTTGACAAAAAGCTGAATAACGTTCCAAAGTGCCTTCATCCGGTATCTCACTTTTATAATTCTCTACACCATCAAATAATAGTCCCAAAATATTAGTTCCACTTGTAAATCCCGTAATATATCTATGAAAATATTTCGTATTAAACAGGCTGCACAAATGTATCTTCATTAAACACAGCCATTTCCTTTTCTCCTTAACTACTCAACTTTCTTCATCTATTTCATTACAATTATAATGCTTTCAGCTTCTTTTAGCAGTATTTAATAATTCACTTTCTTTAATTGCGCAGATATGTCTGCACGTTTTCCCGGTAATGCCCCTCTGCTTGCCTGCACATGGGCCACCAGACCCGCACTAATATGTTTTCTATGTTTAATTGGTTTATTTTCCGAGGTTTCCTCCATAGAAAATGCCTCTTTCTGATGTTTATAATAATACATTAACTATCATAACACAGAAAGGGGCATTAGTCGATAAGCGAAATCCAACACAACAGGAAAGACCGGGATTTTTCTTTGAAAGCGTTCATATAACTGCCAGCAGCACTGTTCCAAGGGTAATACAGCCCACGCCTAACGCCGCCTTTTTCGTCAGCTTCTCATGGAACACGATCCGTGAGAAAACGATCGTAACAAGAATACTCATTTTGTCTATGGGAACAACCACACTGGCAGGACCGTCCTGCAGCGCCCGGTAATAACACAGCCATGACGCCCCCGTTGCCAGACCGGATAAACAGATAAATAAAAATTCTTTCTTTTCGATCTTTTTCACTTCCTGCTGCTTGCCGGTGACAAATACCATCAGCCACGCCATAAGTAAGACCACCGTTGTCCGAATAGCCGTGCCGAGATTTGAGTCAACTCCTTCTATGCCGATCTTCCCCAGAATTGCGGTCAGGCTGGCAAACACTGCTGAAAGAACCGCATAGACAAACCAGCTTCCCTCTTTCTTTCCGTCGTCTAGCCGTACTTCCTTTTTGGAGATCATCAGCAATGTCCCAACGCCGATCAGGACAACAGCCACTGCTTTTGCCCATGTGATCCCTTCCTGCAGGAAAATAAGCGCCAGTAAGATTGTGAGTACCGTACTGGATTTATCGATCGGCACAACCTTATTGATATCTCCTTTTTGCAGTGCATGAAAATAACACAGCCATGATGCCCCTGTGGCAAGGCCGGACAGAACAAGAAACAGAAGTGTCCGGCCGCTGATCGCTGTTATTCCCATCCATGTACCCGTGACCAATACCATCAGCCACGAAAACAAAAACACCACAATTGTCCGGATTGCAGTGGCGACATCAGAATCTGTTTTCCGGATTCCGCATTTTGCAAGAATCGCCGTGATCCCTGCAAAAAAAGAAGAACCGATCGCATAAAATATCCACATAATAAACGCCTCCTATAATTGTTAAAGCATACCCTGCATATGTAATATCCTGCGTCAGATCATTATTCCTGATTCTTTCCGCCCCGTCTGACAGAACCTCCAACAGCTCCATAATCTGCGAATAAAGCACGGGATTATTACTATAATAACTCAGCCGATCATAAGTGCAATATCCCACGCAGATAAATTTTAAAACCTTCCTTTAAACAAAAGAAGGATAAAATCTAAATAATTCCTAAACGGTCAGTCTGTTTTTTTCTGTACGGCAAAGGCGCATGAAACGATAACATCTCATACGCCTTAATGATTTTGATAATGAAATAATCAGTTTATATACCGGCTCCACTTACAGCATATAATCCTTCAGCACATTATGGTCTCTCAGAACCTTTTCCACAACGGTTCCCTTTACCACATGGAGCAGAGGCTTTTTCAATGCATTCAGCGGTCCCGGAAGCTGGATCTCCAGCGGAGATTTTCCATCCATCAGCTTCACAGAGCTGTCAAGCAGCTCACGGATGTCATAAACGCTTCCCCAGACCTCCGGAACGCCTCTGTCAACGCCAAGGAGCCCGTAAACAGCTTCCATTGCGGTTCTTACAGAATATTCCGTTGTAAATACCGTATCGCGCGGAGTCTCGGCGAACTGTCCGAGAAAAGCAAAGTTTACACACCCATCCGGAATAACATCCGGGCGGTCGCCCTTGGTTCTCGGCATGAAGAAGGCAGTAATATACGGCATCATTGTCGGAACACAGACCGCGCTGTTCTCAGCAAGATCCGGGATCTGTTCTGTGGGTACACCCAGATGATACAGCCATTCTTCCGTAATTTCCTTACCGGTGCAGTCCTTCATCGGTTTCTTTATATAATCGCCCGGAACATCCGTAAACAAACCATAGACCCATACGCATACCTTATCCGGATCCTGTCCCTTAAACTGTCCCTGTCTGTTGATCGTCCAGCTCAGCAGCCATTTGGAATCCTGGCAGCTTACAATACCGCCGGTTACGACCTTGCCGCTCTTTGGATCACGTTTACAGATATTTGTAATATAAGGAAGTATCTTATCATCCAAAGTTGTAATGGTTGCGGATTCCCAATTGGTCTTGGAGATATCCGAACAGAATTTCTCCGGATGTCCAAAGGACGGATCCTGCCTGGCAATATTTTTCCAAAGGCTCCAGCATCCGCTTGTCCGCACCTCTGCATCCCCGTTGGGCGCATGATTCTGGTCGCCGTAAATGGTTCCCTCCGTACAGCTTCCGTTTGTGACAAATACCAGATCGTTTTCCGTGAGCAGGATTCCCTTCTCCACTCCTTTTACCTTACATTCAATAGCCGTGGCAATCTTCTTGTTATCCTTAAATTCAAAAATTACGTTTGTCACTTCCGTATTAAACTGGAAATCCACTCCTGCCGCTTCCAGATATCTCTGCATGGGAAGAATCAGGGATTCATACTGATTATATTTCGTAAATTTCAATGCGCTGAAATCCGGAAGCCCTCCAATGTGATGGATAAATCTCTGGAAATACAGCTTCATTTCCAACGCGCTATGCCAGTTTTCAAATGCGAACATGGTCCTCCAGTACAGCCAGAAGGTAGAATTAAATACCTCATCATCAAAAACATCCTCAATGGTCTTATCATACAGATCCTCATCTTTTGTCATAAAGAGCTTCATGATCTCCATGCAGCCCTTCTGGCTCAGGTTGAATTTCCCGTCTGTATGCGCGTCCTTGCCCCTGTTTACCGTCGCTCTGCAAAGCGAATAGTTCGGATCATGCTTGTTCAGCCAGTAATACTCGTCCAGCACGGAAACTCCCGGTGTTTCAATGGATGGAATACTGCGGAACAGATCCCACAGGCATTCAAAATGATTCTCCATCTCACGGCCGCCCCGCATAACATAGCCGCGCATAGGATCCTGGATACCGTCGCAGGCGCCGCCTGCAATATCCATAGCTTCCAGAATATGAATATGGGAGCCTGGCATCTGTCCGTCTCGTACCAGAAAACATGCTGCTGCCAGAGATGCCAGCCCGCTTCCTACAAGATATGCGTTTTTCTCATCAACGCCTTCCGGCTTTTCCGGCCGCGCAAAGGCTTCGTAATTTCCGTTGCTGTAATAGATGCCTTTGCTGTTTTTTTCGTTCTTTCCACGTTCCGTATTACGATAACTGCTGTTCTTTGCCGCAGTCTTTGCTGTGTGCTCCTTTTCCGGCTCTTTTGATTTTTTTGCCATGAGCGCCGCTGCGCCTGCCCCTGCGATGATTGCGGAGGTAACTCCTAATTTCATTTTCTTATTTGCCATATAAATAACCGCCTTTCTGATCATTATCATTTTCATGTTAATAGCTTCTCAATAGCTTCAGACAGTCCGCCGGAGCTTGTTTCCGGCCTGACTGCTTTGTACAATCAGCTTTATCTTTTTCTATGTTCCCATCTTACTGTCTTTTTATCCTTCCTTCAATTTACAAAAAGGGAGCAATGATAAAAAACTTATCATTCTCCCCTTTTTGATAAAAAAATTTCGCCTGTACGATTGGAAATTTTTTATCTGTCGGCAAAATTGTGAATGGAATTTGCAACATTCCCTTTCAGGGTAACCGCTATTTTCTCTGCAATCTCCTGATAATTGTCTTTCATTCCCCGTTTGATCCAATCCAGCATGATTCCCACAAAGCTATATTTATAAAAATTCGCGATAAAGTCCTTTTCTTCTTCTGTAATTTCTATTCCAACGGATTTTTCCTCTACAACTCCCATGATCAGATGGTAAGTAAGCTCAAACAGATAGTTTTCGATCTGTTCCCTGCTGACAGAATGATAGACATTCAGAATAAACGGTTTGTTTTCCAGAACCGCCTCAAAAATCTGCAGCAGTCCCTCCTGCCAATTGTCATAGGTTTTCTTTCCCTGAAGCGCCCTTGCGGCGTCTTCCCGGCATACCCATTCTGTCAGGTCATAAATATCCTTAAAATGATAGTAAAATGCCATCCGGCTGATTCCGCAGTCTGAAGTCAGATCATTGATCGTGATCTTATCCAATGGTTTCTGTAATAAAAGCTTTTTCAGTGATGCCTCCAGGGCATATTTTGTCATATTCGGCATAAAATTTCCTCCATATATTCTTTGCTCCTGCGATATTCTGTATCTTTTCCTGCTCCTGTAATATTCTGTATACTGTTCCAATATGATTCTTTATTCCTGTATTATAACGTTTTCTTTTCTTCAGGTAAACCTTAAGATATGCATGTCCTTGCGTAAAGAGGCCATTCCCATTCCGCTTTGCTGCATGCTTATGAACGCAGGCCGGGCAGCGTCCATTCGCATGCAGTAACGCAGATTCAAGACTCACTTTCCTTTCATAATAATCACCATCTCTTGTAGGCAATTTTGCCAAGGTTTTTCTTGTGCATTTTGTACAATTTATCCTTTGAATTTCTCCAAAAAATGTAATATAATACAATTACAGCGTGTAGCAAAACTGCGTAAGTCCAGTTGTTCTATGCGCTGTATTTTTATTAAATGATTTAATTAAGTTCTATTACATTACTATCGGAGGTAAGAATATGAAACGTGTCAAAGCAGCATGCATCTGTCAAACACTTCACTTTATGCTGAAAGAAGATCTGGATCATACCAGCGCTGTCAAACTGGTACAGGAAGAAGTCGCAGCCTATAAAAAGAAGCTGGACAGGAATCAGACCCGATATAAAATTATCGAAGAAACCGTACAGTCGGATGATTCTATCATCATAAAGATCATCAAGCAATATAACACAAGCCCTGTTGGTTCCTACCTGGATTAAAAGAGAAAAAATCGTTACTGTTTATACCGAAGCGTGAACAATAACAAAAAATCCGGACGCTCCTGCTCATTCCCGGCAGGAGACCCGGATTTTTCTTTTCTGTATCTGTTACTATTCAGCACTACTGGCCGCAAGCCCGGGCAGCCAGTGCAAGGCTTGGGAGTGAACAGGAACCTATATCTTTCCACTCACGGAAAGCTATTTTATCTTTCTCTTGTCATTCTCTCAAGATTATTCCTGATTTTACCGGCAACAGTCAGAAGAACCTTTTTTTCCTCTTCGGTAATGCCCTCAAAAACAGCTTCCGTCATCTCAGACCAGGCTTTTGTGATTTCTTTCACAACAGCATCTGCCTCAGCGGTCGTCTCAAAGTGAACATAGCGGCGGTCTGTCTTATCCGGAATAAAGGAAATAAGCCTCATCTTCTGCATCCGGTCTACAGACTGGGAGATATGTCCCTTGGTAAGCCCCATAATATGCTGAATATCTCTGGACGTATTATGGCCTTTGTACTGGGAAAGATAATAGAGAATCTCAATATCCACCCTTCTGAGACCATATTTTTCTTTAATCCTTGCTACTCTGCTCTCCTGAAACTGTTTAAACTGTCTTCCGCATAATAACGCTTCTATCTGCTGCTCCATTTCAGCCCCTCTTTCAGCTTCTGCGCCAAAGCCCTTTCTCACTGCCTATTCCCGGACTTCCATAACACTCATATAGGCCGGACGGATAATCCGGTCAGTCCCTGTGAGCTCTTCGATCCTGTGGGCGCTCCAGCCCACGATCCTGGCAATTGCAAAAATAGCCGTATACAGTTCCCGGGGAATATTCAGCATATCGTACACAAAACCGCTGTAAAAATCCACATTCGGGCTGACCCCTTTGTAAATATGGCGTTTCTCTGCAATCAGCTTAGGTGCAAGCTCTTCTATTGTATTATAGAGTATCATATCATCTTCCCGGTGTTTTTCCAATGCTAATTCCTCAACATACTGCTTAAAAATCCGTTCTCTCGGGTCAGAAAGGGAATATACGGCATGTCCCATTCCATAAATGAGGCCCTTCCTGTCAAAGGTTTCGCCATCCAGGATTTTGGACAGATACGCTTCGATTTCCTCTCTGTCCTTAATATCCCTGATGTTCTCCCGGATATCCTGCATCATTTCCATTACCTTGATATTGGCTCCGCCGTGCTTCGGCCCTTTCAGGGAGGACATAGCCGCCGCAATGGTGGAATAAGTATCAGAGCCGGAAGAAGTAACCACTCTCGTGGTAAAGGTAGAGTTATTTCCTCCGCCATGCTCCATATGGAGGATCAGCGCAGTGTCCAGTACCTTTGCCTCAACCGGGGTATACTTCTTATCCGGACGAAGCAGCAAAAGGAGGTTTTCCGCAGTGGAAAGCTGTGGATCCGGGCGGTGAATATACATGCTGTCATTATTTTCGTAATGATTATAAGCATGATACCCATATGCCGCCAGTACCGGAAAAAGACTGATCAGCTGAATGCACTGGCGCAGGCTGTTCTCTACGGTAACAAGCTTGGCATTCTCATCATAGGAGGCAAGCGTCAGGATACTTCTTGTCATGGTGTTCATGATATCCTCGCTGGGGGCTTTCATGATCACATCCCTGGTGAAGTTTGTGGGAAGCGTCCGGCTGCTGCCGATGATCTCCCTGAATTCCTGCAGTTGCGCCTCGTCCGGCAGTTCTCCCAACAAAAGCAGATAAGCGATTTTTTCAAAACCAAATTCTGTTTCACCCAGATTTTTGATCAGGTTCTGCACATTATACCCGCGGTACCACAATTCCCCGTCGCAGGGAACCTTCTGTCCGTTTTCATTTTTAAAGGCGACAATTTTGGAAATATTGGTTAACCCTGTAAGTACTCCTTTTCCATTGACATCCCGTAACCCCACATTCACTCCGTATTCTTTATAAAGACGCGGGGCAATACTATCGTTTTTGCGGCACAGCTCAGCCTGCTTTGCCGCGTACTCATTCACATTCATCTTCATCGGCAGTTCCTCCTGTCTCATCTAATTCTTCAAACATAATCCCCACCAGCTTATTCATCATATGAAGAAAGCGGATAAATTTTTCTTTTCCGAATTTATCGATAACCTTGCCATAAAATTCCTTTAGTACCTTTTCCTGCTTTTCCAGTGTGCTCCTGCCGGCTTCCGTTATGGTCACATAGGTTCCGTCGCTTCCGTTGCCGTCATGGGACCAGCATAGAAGTCCACGATCCCTTAAATTCCCCACGATCCTGGAGGCTTTATAGATAGGAATTTGCATCTTCTCTGCAAGATCTTCCAGATAAACCTTACAGGGAACCAGCGGATGCTCCTTATCCGGCTGGGCTGCAATATACATCACGATATAATCAGTCATGGACAGATCCTGAAACATTTTTTTCATATTAACCTTGTTCATCAGATATCTCCGATAAGTAATCTCGTTGGACAACTGGCCAAGGTTGGAATCAGCCGTCAAATTTTCCAATACTTCCATGTAAACACCTCTTTCTTTTTGTTCTGCTCATTTTAATCTGCTCTTTAGATGTCTGCTTCTTTAATCCCGCGGTATTGTCAGCACTCGTTACGAACGAGTGCTAAATCTATAATAAAAAAATATAACCCTTTTTAAACGGGAAATACTTTTTGTTTTTATGATTATGGTTTTATATTTTGTTATATTTTTAACTGTTTATTTTTAAACTATTATACCACACAAATTTCTTTTGTCAACAGACTTTATACTTTTTTAAGATTCGGAGCCCGGACTGAGCTGCTGTTCGCACCTGCAGTGTAACTAAATCATCAAAGCAGAAAATTTTCCATTGTCTGAGCGCCGGGTGGACCGGACAACGTGAGTTCTGGAAAATTTCCTGCCATAAAGGATAATTATTTTACCTTCCAATCAATCTTTTTTCTAACTCTCTGCAGCCTTATCTCCAATTCATGCTTCGGTAAACGTACCTTTCCGCCATTCTTATCAATCAATCTCTGAATACATTCTATGTACTCTTCATCTTCTATGTACTTTCCCTCATATAACTGATCAAGAATTCCTATTGTCCCCATGACATTCACGCCTTCTGCAACCGCTGCCTTTCTAAGCGGACCATCACCAGTCAGCAATGTTAATCCCCTGATTTTGGCTATTGAAAGTGCGATACAATCATAAACAGAAGGTTTTGCATATTTTGATGCCAGTGCTTCAACCAGGTAAAATTCTTCCTCTGTAAGTTCTGTTTTCTGCAGACCCATCTGCAGCAATTCATCACTGAGTCCAGGCGGACTAAGCAGTTCATCCTCAACCGTCTCATCATTCATTAAATAAACATATGGCAGCTGAAATGGAAGATTTAATTTTTCTATTTCCAAAAAGTCAAGCCATACATTTGTATCACTGCTAATATACTCCATTAGCTATTCCTCTGCAGCAAAGCAGTGATCAGCCACATACTCATAAGACTGCTTTAACAACTCTGCACCTTTCTGAACAGTTATTTCGTTCTCGCTCACTGCTCTAAATACAAGCTGTTCAAATAAGAATGGTGCTTCTGGATTGCTCCGAACAGGCTCGTTTTTTTTCCATCCTGCTTTTCCCGCCTTTATATAGAAATCTTTTTCGATACTGCCAGTAATAATGCCGCAAAGAGCAGCTCTCTTTACGAGAAGATACATCGAAATACCATATTCTCTGCATATCAATTCCATATCTTTACTAACCCTAGTTCTTCTCAAACCAAGTTCTCTTTTCGCATCTTCTTCTGGGAAAAGAAACGCTCCACTAATAGCAGTTGCCATCTTTTCCATTTCCTTTTCTCCCATTTCATCTGGCCAGAAAAAAACAAAATGCGCCATTTCATGTGCTATCGTAGAACGGATTCTCTCTGGACTCATATTCATATTAAAAATGATGTATGGTCTTTCATTAACCTGGCCATTCATACCAGAAAAAGCATCGTTTTCTATATCGCAGGCATACACCAGAATTCCCCTGTTCTCCAGAAGTTGAATCAAGTTACCAACTGGGCCAGATGCAGAAATTCCAAAATAGTCTCGCATTTTTTTTGCATCTTCTTCCGGACTTCCTGAAAGTATGATTTTATGAACTTCTGGTGCGGTTGGCATCACCTCTCCACCCAAAATATCAACTACGGTAAAAAATCTTCCCATATATTCTTCCACATCTTCACGAATATACTCCTGCTGATTAACAGCAAGTTTACTGCCTTTTCGGAATTCAGCATGTGCAAATACAAGATTTTCGTTACGATTAGTCAAAAAATCAGCAGCCTTCACACCAAGCACTTTTGCCATTGCTTTAATCGTTTTCATGTCAGGTTTTCTTTCACCACTCTCATAATGAGTGACTGCCATAGGTGTTACCCCAATCTGTGAGGCGAGTTCCTTTTTTGACATTTGTCTCTTTAAACGGTAATATTTTAAATTTTTATTGAGCATATCATCGCCTCCTTTCTGTTTATATTATAGCATTTTTTGGCAAAAAGTAAACAGCGTCGAATGAAGTTTTATAAAAATTTAGACGTCCAATTCCGAAAGCTGTTCGAGAACGAAATCCAAGTATTCTTTACTTGATGCCATCTGCTTTATTTCTCCATTCCCAGCCACTGTATAAAAGCGGTCTTATCACTGCTATTGTATCCGGCTTTTTCATAAACCCGGAGAGTCTCCGACTTCTTTGAACCGGTCAGAAGCATCATCTTGTAGCATTTTTCCTTTTCAGCTATTTGCCTGGCAAACTCCAGGCACTCTCCTGCATAGCCCTTTCCCCGATAATCCTCATGTGTCACCACATTTTCTATTAAAGCATATGGGCGAACATTTCTTGTCAGATTCGGGATAATCACGCATACACATGATGAAACAATCTTACCATCCAACTCGTTGACAATCAGATGATGATTCGGATCCTGTATGATCTGCATCCATGTATCTCTCAAATGCTCATCTTTTTCAGGGATACTGTCCTCATGCAGAAACAGATACAATTCAAGTATTGCATCCAGATCACGGCTCTCCGCTTCTCTAATCATCGGCTTCTCCATCCTCCAATAAAGGCATATTGATCAATTCCTGCAGTTTCTTCTGCCGGTCAAGTGCTTCCAGATAGAAATCCATCTTGGAAATATATTCCGGCTTAAATTCTCCAATCTTAAGTTCAAACGCAACAAGGCACTGTAACCCTCTATGGAAGAAAAGAAGGTCAATTTTATAGTCACTGCCGCCAACCTGCACCCGGTATTCTTCATCAATGAAGGTAAAGTCTTTACCGACTTCGAGAATAAAATCCTTCATATTCCGGATCAGACCCTTTCTCAAATCTGCTTCCTTAAAATTTGAAGGCAGATCCAGAAATTCAATCACATAGGAATCCAAAAACGGGTTTTCCTTCAAGCCTTTAATCGGTTCCGGCAACAGTTTTTCTTTGGACAGCATATATCTCTCATAATAGCCGCTGTCAATCTGTCTTGACAGTTCTCTGGCCGAATTAGTTCTCTTTTACGCATAAAGAGATGTAGAAATGCCGTTCCTCTTCCGTTTTTGCCTTTGAAAGGATCGCCAGATGATTCGACCAGCTAATTTGTGACAACAGTGTTGTCACAAATTCATCGTCCTTATAAGTTTCGTAAAACTTCTTCATCCTATACAGACCACGCCTGTTAAATCCCTTTATGCCAGGAAAAGCATCTTGTATTTTTTTTGCAATCGAATCAATATAAGCATCTTCAAACGATGCCTTAGCTGATTCTGTGCTCAGGTATTCTCCAACACGCCCTCTAAAACATCATTTTGATGTTTTGGACTTTCTGTGCCTTTCTTTTCGTTTTCTTTTTTCCATATCTCCCGAAGATTTCTGTAAAATTTATGTCAGCGTAGCTGACCCGAATCCCGCACCAAGACTCGCGAGCGAATCTTGAATCTATTTGCTCTGTCTCTATTACAATGTTTTCCATCAAAACACCTGCCTTTACGATTTTCCTAAAATCAGGAAAATCAATTAAATAATTTTTTGTTCACCGCTTTCTTTACTGTACTCTATAGCCTTTTTCTCAGACCTCTTACAAAAAAGTATTGGGATTCAGACTGTAACAATATACTACCTCGTCATCACCTTCTCCGAGCAAATGCCTGAATTTTTCTAAATCCAGTCCGTCCTCTTCCGCTGTTTTTCTAAACATCTCCACAAATCTCGAAAAATCTGTTTCTTCTTCTCCAATTTTAACAGCTCCCATCTTTTCAAACACATATTTACTATGCTGATTATTTGATGAAATACGAATCAGGAAATAATCAACCTTCCTTATCTCATATACTCTTCTGGCAAATAACCGAACTGCTTTTGGCGCTATTCCCTGATTTCTTTTATTTTCCAACAGATCAATTCCTATTTCTGGTGTTTTACTATTCGGCTGCTGTAATTCTATACTTCCACAATAATCCCCTTTTCTTGTAAATAATGAAAAAACGCTATCCGCATTATTTAATATCTGTTCCCACATCATATCTTTTGATATTGGATTCAAATACAGGGAAGCTTCCCCGTCCAATTGTCTATGCAGTTCTACATAATCACTTCTATCTGCGTCAGATATATTGCATATAATAAAATCCTCATCCGAGACAAAAATTTTACGAGAAAATTCTTTTTTCATTGGCGTCTTTATGTAATAAAATGAAATCAGCAAGTTCTTTTACTTATTTTTTAACTGTGCCTGCAACTCCTGAAAACTCTCCAACGCACTCTGCAAATTGTCAATAATATCAACTGCAAGTTCGTCCGGAGCAGGTAGATTATCCAAATCAGCAAGTGATTTATCTTTAATCCAAAACAGGTCTAAACTGGTCTTATCGCGTTCCAGAATGTCTTTCACATTAAACCTGCGCCAACGTCCGTCTGGATTATCCTTTGACCATGTTTCAGTCCGTTCATGACGATTTTCAGGATTATAGCATTTTACAAAACCTGCAAGATCTGCATCTGTCATCGGATGCTGTTTCAATGTGAAATGGATATTAGTGCGGAAATCATATACCCACACTTCCTTAGTCTGCATTTCAGCACTGGCCGAACGTTTGTCAAAGAAAATGACGTTTGCCTTTACTCCCGGCTTATAAAAAACTCAAACTTCCCACATCCAAAATGGGATTCGAACCTTGAAAAATCAATACTTTAGCCCACAAAATTCCCTTATATGGCTGTCTCTCTCCGTTCCAAAGCATCCTGCATATATTTGGGGAGACGCTGAACAAAGCTGGCTGTGAATTCCTCCAGCTGGGCTTCCGTGATATGGAAATACTCCATTACAGTATCCATTAGTGCATCTATGATAATGCACATGGAACGGCTGAATGTAATGTCTTCCATTTCATCCAGCAGACAGAAACAGAGTTCGCATATCGTCTTGTCATCCTCATTTTCACGCTGTGCCACCGACAGCATCATGTAACGGGCAAAGACAATGGCTACATGGGCGTTCATGGCATCATAAGAAATCCCGCGGTATTCCTTCACAAGCTTCAAATAGGATTTGCAGGCCTTGAAAAAAACCTCAATGTCTTGCGCGAACTTTCGTATAACGGATCTTATACGAACCCTGCTCTTATACGAACTTTTATGGCAGGATCGCTTATAGCACTGTCATTCCTGCCATCGAAAGTTCGTATAAAAGTATAAAAGATTTCAATCTAGCCCAAGGATTCTTGACATCTCATCCTCGTCGTCTGGCCAGAGCTGTTCTTCATCCGGTATTGCTTCCGTCCTTCTGTTTGCGATCTCCCGCAACTGTTCCAGAGAAGGCGAAGTATAATGATCCCTTGTTGTTTTCATATCTGCATGGCCTAAAAGGATCGATATTGCAGCAAGATCAACACCGTCACGATACAGCCCGGTACCACGAGTACGCCGGAACAAATCCAAAAGTTGGAATTTGTTCCGAAATCCAAACTTAAATAAAATCCAAACTTTCCACCGGAAATCTTATAAATACT
>JAUNGB010000076.1 GCA_030524715.1 Eubacteriales bacterium
CAAATAAAGCATAATCAACCTCACCTGTACTGGTAGGAAATTCACGAACCGCCACGCCAAGAGAAACAGACAGATTCAACCTTTTCAGATCCTGTACAACCCATCCTGACTGACGCAATTTATCATCGATCATACAACGTGCTTTTTCTTCCGGTGCCATATTATCCTTCATCTCCCTTATCTACATATTCCATGATATCGCCATAATCCACCTTTTAAGTCGACCATCATCTAATGCGAACCCTTTTTTCATATATTCTTTCAAGATTGAAGTAGCCCGTATTCTAAACTGTGTTCCTCTAAGGGATTTTACCCGATAACCAACGGAAATAATAACATCTAAATTATAGAAATTGATTTAATAAGTCTTGCCGTCAGAAGCAGTGTAGGCAAATTTTGCCCAAACTATTTCTTTTACCAATCTCCTTCTTTAAAAATATTTCTTACATGTTTACCAATTACACTTTTATCTCGTTGAAATAATTCAGCCATCTGATCTATGGAAAGCCAAACCGTATCATGATCAAATGTTACTTCTATTTTTACGACTCCATCTTCTGTAGTATACATAAGTATGTTTGATTGTGACATGTTTTCTCTTCTATTAAAAAGTCGTATTCAAGATTTTATAAATGTAATTTCGTCAATAAAAAAATCTAAGGAACGCTTTAATTGTCCCTGAGCTCAATGTCTATTATAACATAAAAGTGACCGGACGCAATATGAAAAAGGCGCTCTTATTAAGCCTTATACCGTCTTCTGAAATTGCAATAATATTCTACAAGAGAATCTGTTTTTTCTAAAATCGTATACACATAACAATTTTTATGACCAGCGTTGAATCTCCGCCAGTGCCAGCCTGCAATGCTTCATCTTTCTTTAATCTCTGATGGTCTTTGATAATATAAAGTTTAAATTCTGGCGGAATCCAAGACGCAAATTCAAAAGCAATGTCCGTATGAGCATAAGTACCGCCATATCTTCCTGATTTTGATACGATACCGATTGCATCCGTTGCTTTTATCCATTGCTGCGGTGTTAATGTAAACGCATTATCTCCCGACTCCGCTTTAAACCTATCGAATTCGATAGGTTTAAAATTGGGATTATGAATCTGTTCCCACAATCCTAAGAATGAAATAGTGGAATGATTCCGCATCCAGTTTGCAACCACGATAAAAGCATTATCTGGATTTTTATATTTGGCAATATCTGTTAATGATTGTAGGCTTCTTCATTTACGACATCGCCCATCACTCTTATCTCTGTTCCGTTAGTATCTATTTTCATATTTTTCATAAAGTCTTTAAAACCTCCTCTCCGATATGGTTTTCTTATCATAATTCATAAATCATTATGTATTCTTCTTCGTTTTCCCTTACTACCTTAAACCCTATCTTTCGATACATATTAACTGCATAATTCGCTTTCTGTACGGATAAAGATATCTTTTTATATCCCTTATCTTTCAGAAATAATAACATAGCGTCCATAAGTGCTGTACCAATACCCAACCTTCTATATTCGTCATAAAGCGATATGGCAAGCGATGGTGTTTCATCATCAATATGCCCGGCTTCGTACAAAAAATCAGATAATATCGGATATTCTTCTTCCTTAATCTCTCGAATTATATATTCCATATTCACCAATTCAACAAATTTAGCATTATGTTTTTACAATTTTTGTATCGCTTTCAACGCTTCCTGAATATCCTTATAAACTAATGGTTGCATACTATCATCATAAACAGATATATTCGCCTTATAAAGTGCGGAAAGAATATCTTTTTTTAATTCCGGCTTATACTTTGCAACAATCGGTAATAATTTGATACATTGCCTTGCCGTAATCGGCTTAACATCCATTATGTGTTTTAAATATTTATCAATGATTTCATCAATTTTATAATTTTTATCCCATTTGGCATTATAGGCGAGCAGCGTAAGTCCTCTTGTACGAACATACGAATTATTACTATCAAGCATATCGCTTAACCTATCCATATACGGATAAACACAATCCGTTTCAGCACTTTCTTTTTGCAATTCCTGCAATGCTTTGTACGCAACCTTGTTATTTTTATCGAACAATAATTCAAATGTTTCTGCTATATTGACCGACATAGTATACTCCTTTACAAATCCCGACTTATCACTTACTCTACAAACTGGAATTTGTGTGGCAGAACGTTTGCCCTGCCACACCCTTTAGATTTATTTTTTTGCAACAATCAGATACCGATGAATAGTTCCCTCAATCCTACCGTTTTTGTCAATTATCTCCTGCATTTTTAACAGTTGGTTCAAACACTTATCTACAGAAAAATCGGGGAACTCCCATTCTATGATATGGGCAAACCAAACAAATGCTCCTACACCATAGAATTTTATCGGGCGATATGCTTCTTCCTCACGAACAATTTCAAATCCTGCAGCTTCAAAATGTCTGCGCTGTTCTGCCAGATTCAGGTGCGGAAATGGTTTTTCTGTTTTCGGTAATACCATTTCAACCAAATCCCTATCATTATCTCCGCCTACCTGTTCCGTAATGAACAACCCGTTTGGGCGCAATATCCGAAACAGTTCCTTTGCATCAAAACCACCGTGCCTATTGATAACTAAAGCAAATGCTTCATCTTCAAACGGAATTTTTGACGGATCATGACATTCCTTGAAATTGATTCCCAGTGGCAGCAATTTTTCACTGCACAGTTTAACATTCGGCGGATAACCTTCTGTTGCTGCCGTTCTGCTATATGGATGATTCAAAGACAGCAAAAATTCGCCGCCACCTGTATCATAATCCATAATATTCAAGTCTCTTTTTAGATACTGTCTGACAATCGTTTCATAATCCCATGGCAAATCATTTTCTACCTCATATCTACCATGAATATGTGAAAAATCCCAACCATGAATATGTGCGACTTCTTCTTCCTGTTTCCAAATACTTATCAAATATTCTTGATTCATAAAACTGCTTTCCTTTCATTCGAATAATTAAAATTCTTGATAGGTGCAGTTCCTGACAACATAAGCAAAATATTAACCTCGATACAATCTGCTGTCAGTTTTTAGAACTGCACCGAGTAGTTAATTCACTTTATCATCTCTAACCTCCTCCAAATCCCGATTTGTTTACAAGACACTCTGGCTCATGAATTATCACAAACCGGATGACCGCAAAAGAATTACAGTTAATGACCTTTATGTTTCTCTTTGCGTTTTTGCTGCCTCAAATCAAACTGTCGCTGCTTTTCAGCTTCTCGCTGTTTCTTACTGATCTTCCTGCGCTCAGTTTTCATTTCTTCCCGTTGCATTTGCAAGGCTTTCTGCGATTTTGTTCCAATGCCGGAACTTTGCAACTTCTTTTTTGCATTGCGCTGTCTGCGTTTCGGATTATCCGCTGCTTGCCTTATCACGGTTTCTACAGCCGGACTAAACTTGAGACTGTAATAATTTTTGAGGACGAAATCCCAAATCTCATAATCTTTCGGCTCCGCTCCAAATGTGACCTTACACACGGATAGCTTACCGTCAGAAATCACCTCAAAGATTCCTACCCAAAAAGGTTCCTCAAAATACACTGTCAGGCTCCCACTTGCTTTGTCCATAACATTCCCTCCTTAAAATGTGTTATGGACAAAGAACGGACAACCCAGGAGGGGCAGGTTACTTACCCTGTCAATTCAAACAGGACGGCCGGGCTACCTTCCGGCTCTTGCACATCTCACAGATGCACGTTGCGTTTTTATCTTTGTCGTTTTATTTATATGATCGCAATAAAAAATGCGCCATATACTGATTTATCTCTTTAACCATAATTATACATCAACCAATATCATTGTAAAGCAAAAAGCAAGCCATTTTCAAACTTACCATCTGCACTCTTAGTTGAAGATATTGACAACAGAGAATTTCTCTGCAATCTGTTCCTGTCCATGTATGAGAAACTTCCTGCACCAAAGAAAAAGAAAACCACCTCCAAAAAATAACGACAAAAAGCCCTTAGCCATGAGTTACTACCCACAGCTAAGGGCTTTCTAAATAATATGGATTCGTTCAGGCATTTCAACTTATTCAGACTCGCCAATTACTAACCAATTTTGTTTAGTAATTATTCTTTGTTATGTTTATAGTTCTTTTGATTATTTGATATATCCATATTATCCTGCCTATATGAGCTAATGTTATCATTTTGTTATCGGCGTTGATAACACTGGCTCGGCAACTGGGGATAATAACAATCTGTTCCGACTCAAATTATAAGCGGTTTTGCTTAGAAAATCAACACTATATAACTAAAATATAGCAACTTCCTCTGTACAGCCAATTCATTTGTTTTTGAGCATTTCTTTTGAGTTCGCTGTATATACACCTATCACGATAATGACCGCCCTGATTGTTTGAAAAGCCGAAAATGCTTCTTTTAATATTAATGCCCCTGCAATAATCGAAACAACGGTCGCTATATCTATAAATGAGGATGTCCAATTAACACCAATCTTGGCAATCGCAACATTCGACAGGAAAAAGGCGCAGACAGAACAGCCAATTTCCTGATACAGTATTGCTGTCAGAAACGATTTGTTTCTGAATGGAAGTGTGATGAGTGAACGCATATCGCCATTCAACAACGCCTCAATTACTGCAAGTATTACAAACACTACAATTGGAAGTTATTGAACTTATTTCATCGCTTTCTGCATTTTGTATTGACCCTCTAATCTGTTTTTAGGATTATCAATTTTAACAATATGAAAACCACACTTGTTGACATAGAAATTATGATTTCTACTTGAAAAAATAGGTGTTTCTGTATTCCATGTCTTTGTATTAGGATATAATTTTTCAATCATATTCCATACTTTTGTGCCCAATCCTTGATTTTCATAAATCGGGTCAATAAAGATATTCCCCAAGAAGTTGTTATTATCTTCATTGATCCATAGAATCACTCCACCAATTAACTGTTTGTTCAAGAAAATACAATATGATGAGGCATTTTTATGCATTCCCCATTTTCTCAAAAAACTACCATCATCGTATCCATCAGGTCCACCTTTTTTCTCACCAAGATGTATTCTTGCATCTTCATCAAAAGCCCGTTCCATTATTTTTGTTAATTCGTTTATATACAATTCCTCTAATCTAATGAGTTTCAGTTCCATATCCATCCTCCTTTACTTCGGTCAATTCCGACTTATCTCTTTAATCATAATTATACATCAATAATATCCGGGCGTTTGGGTCTGCAGGAGCATCCGATTCCAAGGGCGCCATAGCCTGTATGGCAGCAGATTCCAAGAGACAGATCATCATACATAACCTTCATTCCGGGAAAAGCCGCTTCGATTTCTGCCACCCATTTGTCAGCCTCTTCCTTTGAAGCGCTGGAAGCTGCCATCAGACAGATTTCTCCCCTGTCATACCATTCTTTGAATCGGGTAGCAAGATCTTCGCGCATGGCATCGATCATCAGCTTCTTTGCCTTGACAAATCCCCGGCATTTCTTATAGCTGTCCAGCTTGCCTACCTCCAGCTTCAAAACCGGCTTGATATTGAGAACCGTTCCGATGGCGGCAGCAGCAGGAGTGACACGCCCGCCCTTTTTAAGATATTCCAGCGTATCCACGCCGATATAAATCGTCATTTTATCTCTTTCCGCTTCCAGAATCTCTTTAATCTGCGGCGCACGGAAGCCTTCCTCGATTAGTTCCAGAGCATCCAGTATCTGGCGGTGCAATGGCGTGGCGATCCGCCCGTGGTCTACCACAAATACCCTGTCACGGTACTTGTCTTCGCCTGCCATTGCCGCAGCGGTCATACAGGAGCCGCTGAGCCCGCTTGTAAGCGGCATATATAAAACCTGCTCGTACTCCTTTAAGGCTTCGTCCCACAGTGCCATTACGTCTGTCGGCGACGGCTGAGAAGTGGAAACCTCCGCTCCCCCGTGCAGTTTTTCAAAAAAATCTTCTCTTGTTAATGTGACGCCCTCATAGCAGCACTCACCGTCAATATAAAACGGCATAGGAAGGACGCGAATCCCCAATTCTCCTGCAAGCTCCTGGGAAATGCTGCTGCAGCTGTCCGTAATAATTCCAACTGACTTCATATTCTCTCCATCTATCTTGTGTGATCTTATTGTTACCGTTTACACCGTAGGTATGAACAGTAACATCTTAATTTGTTTGATACTCTTATTGCTTATGTTATCTCTTTTATCCATACAATCTTATTGGCATATCATCTCTTTTGCCCATACAAGCTTATTGGCATAGCATCTCTTTTGCTCATATAAGCTTATTGCGCATACCATCTCTTTTGCCTGTAACATCTTTTTTACTATATAGCCTTATTGTCCTATATTTCCAAAACGCTTCCGGCAGACAGGTATAGGATCTTGTCTCCCATTTCTTCATGGAGCATCTCATATGCCTCCACACTGGTACAGTGGCCGGTATAATAGCGGCACGGATGTTCCTTCAGTTCCTTCGCAAGGCTTTTACAGAATATTTTTTGTTTTTCTTCGTCAGGATACGCATGCATCAGGTGCATACCTCCGATCACATAATCAATTCCTGACGGCGCAAAGCTTTCGGCTTTTTTCAGAATGTTTACGATCCCATTATGGGCGCATCCTGCTGCAAGAATCATTTTTCCGCCTTCTTTGAGCAGAAGATTCTGTTCATGCATAAACAGATCCGGGATGTGGCGTCCGTTCATGGAAGCAAATAAGCTGTCATTGGCAGGAGAATAATATTCTCTTCCTGTAACTCCGGCAAAAATCTGGATTCCCGCATCCAGCTTGTAATCTCCTGTATGGCAGACGATCCTGGGATTCTCTTTCCATTCCGGCGGAAGGCCAATATAGCGGTTCACTCCATCCGGGTCATGAGCGTAAAATTCCCCCAGCGCTTTTTTCTGAATATGTACCGGCGCAGAGCTGTTTGCTTCCAGAAAGGCAGTCAGTCCTCCGCCATGGTCGTAATGTCCGTGGGAAAGAATGGCAATATCCACCTTACTGATATCAATTCCCAGTTTTTCGGCATTTTCAAGGAATCGGCCGTCCGGCCCCATATCAAACAGTATCTTATGGTTCTTTGTCTCAAGGTAAAGGCTCAGGCCATGACTGCAGGCAAATTCCTGCGAAATGGCTGTGTTCTCCATCAACGCAACGATTTTCATGTGACATTTCCCCTTTCACAAACATATCCCTCTGCTTTATCATAACCTCCCTTCTTCTTTTTTACAATAGAAATTTTTCGATTATTATCCGGAATAATTTCCTTACTGTTACACCGTAAGTGTGAACAGCAACATTCTCTGACATACGTAAAGACCCTTTCCGTTATATGGAAAGAGTCTTCACTAAATTCAAGTTGCTATGTACCCCGGGTTCATGAACCCGTAAAAGAGCTAATTGCCAGGTTACTGTTTACACCGCAGGTATGAACAATAACATCGCCAACACACTCTGAAGTACGTTGGAAAGTTCATTCCCGCAATTTTCTAACACACTCTAACGCTCTTCCCGGAAATAGGATAGTCCGAGGCTTTCCGGAGGCTGATTTTCTTTTTTCTTGCGGAAGCTGATCACCACCAATACTACAATCGTTACCACATAGGGAACCATCTGGATCAGGTCCGTGATATAGCTGGCCACCTTGATCCCCAGAATACTGGGCAGGAACTGATACAGCCAGTAAAGCATGCCGAAAAGGTATGCGCCCCAGATGGCGTTCAGGGGCTTCCAGGTGGTAAAGATTACAAGGGCCACCGCAAGCCATCCCAAAGCTTCGATCTGTCCGGTGGTCGCCCAGATCCCCTGGTTATAGTCAAGGACATAGTAAAGCCCGCCGATACCGGAAAGCCCTGCCCCAAGGCAGGTTGCCAGATATTTATACTTTGTCACATTAATGCCCGCCGCGTCTGCCGTCGCCGGATTTTCTCCCACCGCGCGCAGATTCAGACCCACACGGGTCTTATTTAAAATGTAATGCAGGATAATTGCAACAATAATCGCCGCATATACCAGAAATCCATAGGAAAAAACCGTCTGGCTGATAATTCCGAACTTTTTGGAAAGGAACGGAATCTTTCTGGAAAAGGAAGCGTATGCCAGAGGCGCCGCTGTGTAGCTGGCCCCGTTGAGGATAAATACGCCGAAAAAGTTTGCCACGCCCATGCCAAAGGTGGTCAGCGCCAGACCGGTTACATTCTGATTGGCGCGAAGGGTGATGGTAAGGAAGCTGAAGATCAGCCCGCCCGCCATGGAAGCCGCGATCGCGGCAATCAGGGCGATCAGGACACAGAGCCAGCCCTTCGGATCCGCCGCGTTCTTCTCATAAAAGTAAGAGCTCGCAAACCCCGCAAAACCGCCGAGATACATAATCCCGGGAACACCCAGGTTCAGGTTTCCCGATTTCTCCGTAACGATCTCTCCCATGGAGCCAAACATAATGATCGTTCCAAAGGGAATCGCGCGGATGATCCATGCAATTAAATTACTCATATTATTACCGCACCTCCTTATGTCCGGATCCCCGGAATATCATCCTGTAATTGATAAAGAATTCGCTTCCCAGAATGAAAAACAGGATAACTCCCTCGATAATACTTGCCGCAAAATCATTCAGGCTGTATGCCGACGCGATCTCCGAGGCTCCTCTGGAAAGGAAGATCAGCAGGAAGGAGATCAACGCCATATAAAAAGTATTGAACTTTGCAAGCCACGCCACAATGATCGCCGTAAATCCGTTTCCTCCTGCTGAAGCGGTCGAGATCGTCTGGTCCCTTCCGGCAACGATCAGGAATCCCGCAAGCCCGCAAATGGCGCCGGAAATGATCATTGTGCGGATCGTCACACGTTTTACATTGATTCCTGCATAACGGGCCGTATTTTCGGATTCTCCCACAACAGAAATCTCATATCCCTGCTTGGAATATTTCAGATAGAAAAACATAACAAACATCAGAATCAAAACGATCAGGATATTGATGTTATATCTCTGTCCCATAAACTGCGGGAACCATCCTGCCTGTGTGGACATATTCAGCTTGCCGAGACTGGACGCCTTGCCACGGAGAATATTTGTCATACATGCCACGATACTGGTCGCCACATAATTCATCATCAGGGTGAACAAAGTCTCATTCGTATTCCAGTATGCCTTGAAAACCGCAGGAATAAAGCCCCAGACTCCTCCTGCGATAATGCTGGTCAGGAACATTACCAGAAACAGCGCCGGCGTAGGCAGGCTCTGTCCGCATTTGACCATGACCATGGCAGTTGCAAGGCCGCCCATCAACACCTGTCCCTCCGCCCCGATGTTCCAGAAGCGCATCTTAAACGCGGGAGCAAGGGCAATACCGATACACAATAGTGTCACAAGGTCACGCATTGCCCACGAAAAACGAATGGAGGTCATAAAGGTTCCATTAAACATAACGCCGTATACCGCCAGCGGATTCAGGCCTGTCACAGAAAAGATAAAAACGGCGTCCACCACCAGCGCCAGAAGGATGGCGACAGCCCGTATCACAACTTTATTTACAATTGTGGCGCCGTCCCGCTTCACAATACGCACAAACGGTTCTTTTGTTTTCATATTACTCATGTACGGCACCGCCCTTCTTAAGATTTGTCATCAGAAGCCCCACTTCCTCTTTTGTGGCCTTACGGCCTTCCACAATACCGTTTGCCCTTCCGTCGCAGAGAACCAGGATCCTGTCGCAGAGATCGATGAGCACGTCCAGATCCTCCCCTACATAGATAACGGCGACGCCGTCTCTTTTTTCTTCATCCAAAAGCTTATAGATAGTATAAGATGTATTAATATCCAGCCCGCGCACGGCATAGGCGGTCATTAATACAGTAGGAGCCTCTGCGATCTCGCGCCCCACAAGGACCTTCTGGACATTGCCGCCGGACAGCCTGGACACGGGGGTACTGATGCTCGGCGTTACCACCTCAAGTTCTTCTTTGACCTTCTGGGCCATTTCCCGGGGGGCTTTCATGTCAGTCAGCAGGGAGCGGCCTTTTCCATAGCTTTTTAAAAGCATATTTCCGGTCATTCCCATAGAACCTACCAGCCCCATACCGAGACGGTCCTCCGGCACAAATGCCAGATGCACCCCTGCGTCCCGGATCTTTTTCGGGTTTTTGCCGATCAGTTGGAGGGGCTTATCCTCCCTGCCTCTTTCATAAAATTCGATGCTGCTCCCCTGTGCGGCCGCCTGAAGGCCCGCTATGGCTTCCAGAAGCTCTTTCTGTCCGTTTCCGGATATTCCGGCGATTCCCAGAATCTCACCGCCGTAGGCGTCAAAGCTTACGTCATCAAGAACCTTGACGTTTTCCCGGTTAAAGACCGTCAGATGGGAAACGGAAAGTCTCTTGACAGGATTGACAGGCTCTGAGCGGTCGATATTCAGTTCCACCTTCTTGCCCACCATCATTTCTGTCAGGGAACCTTCTGTGGCGTCTTTTGTATCCACAGTCCCTATGTATTCCCCTTTTCTTAAAATAGCCACACGGTCGGAAATCTCCAATACCTCATGAAGCTTGTGGGTGATGATGACCACCGACTTATTGTCCGCCTTCATGTTGCGGATCACCTGGAACAGCCGCTCGGTCTCCTGGGGAGTCAGTACGGCTGTGGGTTCATCCAGGATCAGAATATCCGCCCCTCTGTACAGCACCTTTACAATTTCCAGTGTCTGTTTCTGTGATACGCTCATCTCGTATACCTTCTGGGTGAGATCTAGATCGAAATGGTATTTATCGCAGATTTCCTGTGTTTTTTGCTGAATCGCCTTCATATCAAATTTCTGGTTCTTTTCCAGGCCAAGAGCGATGTTTTCTACGGCTGTGAAAACATCGATCAGCTTGAAATGCTGGTGGATCATTCCGATTCCCAGGTCATAGGCATCCTTCGGCGAACGGATTTCCACAGTTTTTCCGTTTACTGCAATTTCTCCCTCGTCAGGATAATAGATCCCGGCTATCATATTCATCAGGGTTGTCTTACCGCTCCCGTTCTCGCCCAGCAGCGACAAGATCTCTCCTTTTCTGATATCCAGGGAGACATCTTTGTTGGCGACAACCTTTCCGAAGGTTTTCGTCACGTTCTTTAGCTGAATCGCATATTCCATCGGCGCTGTGCTCCTTTCCCTTTTTCTTGTACAGCTTTCTCTGATTATAACAGTAATCAAAGATAAAGGGAAGCATATAAGCTTCCCCTTTGTCTTAAAAATTCATTACATTTTGGTTACTGTCAGCCCATAGCCTTGCAGCCAGTGCAAGGCCTGGGAATAAACGGTAACACATTTTGCACTGTAGGTGTTTACAGTAACCATTCAGTCGCTGTAAACCCAGTAAACAGCAGCATTATTCTACAGCTTCCGCATCCTCGGTGATTCCGTCGATACGAAGTGCGAAATACGGCGCGCTTCTGAATGTGGATTCAGAGAAGTGTCCGTCTTCAATGGCTTCTACAGTCTCGCCCTGGTAGATTACTGTCGGAGGATCGCTTGTGAAATCCATAAAGGACAGGTCGCATTCTGCCGTGGTAACTTCTTCGCCGCCTACAGTAAAGGTAGTAGTATCAAACACCTGAAGAGAACCGTCTTTCAGCTTGCCTTCCACTTCCTCTACAGCCTCAGCAGTTCCCTCCGCGCAGGATTCCCCAAGAGGAGTAATGCCTACGGCGCCTTCGTTGTAGCCCTTGGACCAGTCTGCTTCCAGAGTGCCTCCGCCCATAACTGTTTCGATGGCGTGTTTGTAATATACAGCCCAGTTATTGGTTGCAGACGTCAGAGCTGCAGTAGGCGCGGTTTCAAGCATATCGATATTATAGCCCACGGAGTAGCAGATGGTACCGGAATCCTGAAGCTTCTGAACCGCTGCAGGCGCTCCTGTGGAATCTGCGTGCTGGCAGACGATCACGGAACCGTTTGCTACCAGCGCTTCCGCTGCCGCACCCTCTTTGTCAATATCAAACCAGGAGTTTGTATATTTTACTTCCATCACTACGTTGGGAACTACGCTCTTAACCCCAAGATAGAATGCGGTGTAGCCGGAAACTACCTCTGCATAGCTGAATGCGCCTACATAACCGATCTTAACATTGCCGTCCGCGTCAAAGCTGTCAGGCTGGGTCTCTGCCGTAAGAGTACCGTCTTCCATGATCTCTTTTAATTTCATGCCTGCAACAACGCCTGATACATAACGGGATTCATAAACATTCGTAAATGCGTTCTTAAAGTTATCGCATCCGCTGATGGCTGCAAAGTCGCCGGTCATGGAAACGAAGGTTATGTCCGGATATTCCTGTGCTGCCTGCACCATATAGGTCTGATGTCCGTAGCTGTTGGAAATAACCAGAGAACATCCCTGTCCCACAAGGTCAACTGCGGAATCATAGCAGGTGGAATCTTCCGGCACTTTATATTTCCAGATGATCTGGCTGTCCTCCAGGCCGATCTCTGCCGCGGCTTCCTTAATGCCTTCAATATGAGCCATGGAATAGCCTTCCGTCTCATCGCCTACAAGGATGACACCCATCTTGAAATCCGGGTCAACGGTTACTTCTGCGGCCTCATCCTCAGCATAGACAACTGCGCTGAACGCAAACATGGAGATCACCATGAGCGCTGTAAGTATGAGGCTGACCATTTTTTTCATACCTTTTTTCATCTTACATCCTCCTTATTTTTTTGCTAAACGCAACTGTATCCTGATCCTATCATATCCTGGAATTGACACTTGCGCCTAGACCATAGTTTCATTGTATTTATTCCGTTTTCAGTTGTCAACTGTTTTTTCTCAAATTTCAGTGAACAACAACCTATTATTACAACTTTTTTGCCTGATCTCCATATTTTCTAAATTTTTATTTTGCCGCCTTACTAATTTTGTATCACAGTTATTCTTCTGCCCTTATTCTCTTATAAGCGCACCTGATCTTTTTTGCCGTTTGTGATCCTGAATTCCCTCGGAGTCATATGATAATGCTCCTTAAAAACCCGGTGAAAATAGCTGTTGTTTTCGTAGCCCACTGCAGCAATGATATCGTTGATGGGAAGATCGGTGTCGCATATCAGCTCCGCCGCCTTATTCAGGCGTTTTCTTTGAAGAAGCTCCTTAAAGTTAAACCCTATTGTTTTTTTTATCAGCTTACTGAGAAGATGCATGGGAAGATGCAGCCGTCCGCACAGCTCCGTAAGCGTCGCCGTCTTATACTGCTGTTCTATATAGTCCAGCGTCGTCATGGCTATCATATTTTCATACTGATTAGGAAGCCGCATTTCCACATACTGCACAGAATCCAGAAGATACAAAAAAATCAGGCCCATAGTAGTCTGATTGATCCTGCTCTGGTCTCCGTTTCCGGTCACCAGAGAATAAATGATATTTTCCAGAAGATTCTGGATCTGGAGCACCTCCGACACTTTAAAGTACAGGTATTCCCCCCGTTCCTCATCCTGCCTGAGCACATTTACCAGAAAATCCGCCAGGACGTTGTTATTGCCCGCCATGGAATAAGCCACGTCAAAAAATTCCGGAAGCACCATAAAATTAATGGCTATGTCGTTTTCTTCAGCAGGAAGGATTTCATGCCGGGTAAACTGATTGAGGAATAAAAGCTCTCCCTTCCTGACTACCACTTCTTTGCCGTCGATGATATTGGTGAGGCTTCCCTCGCAGACATAAAGGACTTCTATGTAATTGTGACGGTGCAGCGGAAAATGGACAAAACGGGTGTGGGTGCGCACAGCGATCAGCTTGCCTTCTTCCAGCATCTTCGCACTGTCTACGGTAAAGTCCTTGCCCGAAGTATACAGTTCCCTGTCCACCTCCGCCACCCCGTCCAGTATTTTCCGCTCTTCTTCCGAAATCTCTCTTAAATGATCCAACAAAAACTGCTGCATTTTAATCCAGATGGAATACGTTCTGAAGATCGATGCTTACCGGGCTGTTATCCGGATTGGTCTCCATGATATCCGCCATGAAATCCCACCATTTGCGGTTGATCGCTGTGTCGGCGCCCTTTGCCCACAGCTCTTCATCTTCGATCTCGATGTAGCCGAACAGTGTTAAGGTCTCTTTATCCAGAAAAATCGTATAGTTCTTTCCGCCATGCTCGTGGATCATATCCTTCATTTCCGGCCACAGAAGATTATGGCGTCTTTCGTATTCTTCCTCCTGTCCCGGGAATAATTTCATTTTAAAACCTTTGATCATTTTCTTTACCTCCTATATTTATTCAGGACCCGCTCGCGGGTCTTAGAGTGTGTGCGCAATTCGGGCCAGCCGCGCTGACATAATTCCCAACCGAATCCCTGCGCATCTGATATATGATTTGAGACGGAGCCGAAGCCCCGTCCCAATTATGAAAGAATTTACCATATGAAAGAGTCAATTTTGTAAGAGTCAATCTTATTTCTTTGACCGCGCATCTGAAACTGCGCGGATTTTTCATTTCTTTTAAATCTTAGTACAGTTCAGCCATTTCTTCGATGTTCTCGGAATTGAACTCCAGAGGAGCGCCAAGAACGATTTCTGTACCGCCGTCATCTGCTTCTGTGATAGTGAACTCACCAAGGTCGCCTGCTGTAAAGGTTTCATCCAGAGCGCCTGTGATTTCTTCATTAGCAAGAGCGATTGTTGCATATGCGCTCAGAGTTCCAAGGCTCTGCATATCCCACAGATAGAAGTACGGGCAGGAATGTGCATCGTCATCGCCTGTATACTCGATCATTTCGGACGGAAGTCCAAGGCCTGTCAGCTTGCAGGTGGATTCGTTGTCCTGAAGATACTTAGCTGCTGCTGCGATACCAACGGTTGTCGGTGCACAGATAACTTTCAGATCCGGATAGTTCTGAAGAAGAGCTGCTGTCTGGTCTGTGGATTTCTGCGGCTCGTCATCACCATAAGCAACTTCTACCAGTTCCAGTTTGCTGTATTTCTCATCGCTTTCCATGATGGATTTCATAGCGTCGATCCAAGCGTTCTGGTTAGCAGCCTGAGAGGTTGCGGAAAGGATTGCCCACTGGCCTTCTCCGCCGGAGATATCCAGAACTGCATCCATCAGAGCCTGTCCAACAGCCTGTGTACCAGCCTGGTTTACGAATACCTGACGGCTGTCAGCGTTCGGAGCAGAGTCAAAGGAAGATACTTTAATTCCGGCGTCCATAGCTTCTTCCAGTTTTGCCTGAAGAGCGTTTACGTCATTTGCAGAAATACAGATTGCATCATAGTCCTGAGAAATCAGGTTGTCAAGAACCTTGATCTGAGCATCTGCTGTAGCTGCTTCCGGATAAACAACGTCTACTGTGCCGCCTTCAGCTTCTACGGTTTCTTTATAAGAAGCTGCTGCGATCTCAAAGAATGCGTTACCTGCTGATTTTCCTACCAGAGCGATCTTCACATCGTCTGCTGTTCCTGCATATGCAGGAGAAGCTGCTGCAACAACCATTGCACCACAAAGAACTGCGCTTACTAATTTTTTGTTCATGTTTTTTCCTCCCTTTAGGATATAGTTTTTATTTTGCAACTGCCCTCCTTCCGGAAAGACAGCTAACAACATGGTTCAACATTTACAATAGCTGCAATATTCTGTTTTTTGTACTTGTACTATGCATTTTATACTTGTACTATGTATTATATATTTGTATTGTTTATTGTTTTGTCTCTTTACCGTTATTTCTACTATTATTTCTTTACTGTTCTCTTTACCTGTCCGATGATATTCGGAAGAGCAACCGCTCCGATCAGCAGCAGACCTACGATTAAAAGGATTACCTGTGCATGTACGTTTCTCTGGCCAAGGCCTACACGCAGACACACAATGATAAATGCGGAAATTACACCGCCTGCCAGGTTACCTTTACCGCCTGTAGAGGAAATACCTCCGAATACTGCCATCGCGATAGCGTCCATCTCAAAACCGTTACCTGTTGTAGTATTTGCTCCATAAGAAGATGATACCAGAAACAGTGCACAAAGTCCAGAAACAGTTCCCATAACTGTGTAAATAATAAAGCGAATCTTCTGAACATGGATACCGGAATAATATGCTGTCAGACGGTTTGTTCCGATTGCATACACTCTGCGGCCAAATGTGCTCTTTCCTAAGATCACTGCAAAGATAACTGCCAGGATCAATACAAGGAACAGAATATATGGTACGCTTCCCACTTTGCCGCCGATCATACGGAATCCATCTGTGTTGGTAGCAGAAATACTTCCGCCGCTTCCAAGTACGATTTCAGCAATACCGCGGAAAATGATCTGTGTAGCCAGTGTAACGATCATTGGCGGCAGCTCTTCAAATCTTGTCAGGATAAATGCATTTACCGCACCGCAGAGAGTTCCGACAACCAGTGCAGTAAGCACTACTACGATAAAAGGAGCTCCTGTATTGCAGACAATACAGCTCATTGTCGCAGAAAGGCAGACAATGGAACCTACGGAAATATCAATCTCTCCCAATACCAGAATATACGCCATTGGAAGCATCAGGAATACTTCTGCCAGATAAACCGGCATCTGACGGAGCAGATTCTTTAAATTATAAAATTCTGAAAACCATGCACAAAAAAGATTGACTAAAATGAATACGATAACCAAAATGCCTTCCCAACTGAAAATCGTCCGTTTGATCGGACTTTCCGGCACATTGTTGATACTTCTTCCAGATTTTCCGGCCATGATTACATCTCCCTTCCTTTTAATGCACTTCTGTCAGCAACACGCTGTAAAACAACGTTTGCAACAACAACAACAAGAATCAAGACACCTTTGATGGTGTTCTGCCATAATGCGTCAAAACCTACCAGAGGAAGGGCTTTCGCGATCGTAGCCAGGATCAGGGAACCAAGCAGTGCTCCAAGAACGGTACCGCGGCCGCCGCTCATGCTTACACCGCCGATAACGCAGGCTGCAATAACGTCCATTTCTCCGCCCTGCTGCATATCAGGCATGGCAGAAGCATAAATGGAAACCTGAAGGGCTCCGCCCAAACCGGAAAGGACACCCATGATCACATAAACCAGAAGTTTGATATTTTTTACATTAATACCGGAAACCTCAGCCGCATTTGCGTTGCTTCCTACTGCATAAATCTTACGGCCGGTTCTGGTCCACTTCATAAAGAAGAAGAATATGATATAGCAGATGATCACCACCCAGATTACGCAGCTGATTCCCAGAATCTTGTTGGTAGCAAAATTTTTGAAATCTCCAAGTGCAGCCGCGCTGGCCCACTCACCGCCGTTGGAAATAAGGTAACCCATTGCACGGAATACGTACATAAATCCCATGGTCGCAATGATCGGAGGAACATCCGCCCTTGAAATAACAAGCCCGACAGCAAGCCCGCAGACTGCACCGATGGCAAGCGCTATTACAAAAGCTACAAAAGTATTGGAAATATAGTCATATTTCAACAGCATACCAACGGCCATACCGGACAGCGCCAGTGTGGACATGATGGAAATATCAATACCTCCTACCAGCATGACACAGAGCATACCCAGGGACATCACCATCGTAACTGCGTTGTTTTTCAGCATGTCCAGAATCGACTTCGGCGTCAGGAAGGACGGGCTGATCACAGTGACAATTACAAACAGCAGGACCAGGATCACTGCAAGCAGGGCCTCACGGGAGCCTGTGATTTTTTTCAAAACAGATTTCTCTTTCATTATTTAGCGGCCTCCTTTCCAGTTGTCTGTCCCTTTTCCATGGAAAGCTCCAGGATTCTTTCCTGGGTTGCTTCCTCCCTGGACAGTTCCCCGGTCTTGCGGCCATTGCACATAACAACAATTCTGTCGCTCATACCAAGGATCTCCGGCATTTCGGAGGAAATCAGGATGATCGCATAGCCTTTCAGTGCAAGGTCGCCCATGATCGCATAAATTTCCGCCTTAGCGCCTACATCAACACCCTTGGTCGGCTCATCCATGATAACGACCTTCATCTCCTGGCTTAACGCTTTGGCAACAACCACCTTCTGCTGGTTACCGCCGGAAAGAGAGCTTGCAGGCTGGAAGATGTCCACGGCCTTGGTATCTACTTCTTCCAGAAGCTTCTTGGAAAGCTCGCGCTCTTCCTTCTCGCCGCAGATACCGTTCTTGGCATATTTGCTGATGGTCGGAAGGGTTACGTTTCTTCCCAGGCCCCAGCTCATGATCAGGCCTTCCTTCTGACGGTCTTCTGGGAGAAGGATGATACCTTTCTCCATTGCATCGGATGGTTTCTTAATGGATACTTCTTTTCCTTCCAGATAAACTTTTCCTTCATCCGGTCTGGTGATACCGCAGACACTTTCTACCACTTCCGTACGTCCTGCGCCTACCAGTCCGGTGAAACCTACGATTTCTCCCGCATGCACATTAAAGGAAACGTTTTTATAATATCCGACTCTGGAAAGGCCTTCAATCCTCAGCATTTCCTTGCCGATCTTTACCTTCGGTTTCGGGAACAGATCCTTGATCTCACGTCCGACCATAGCCTTGATCAGATCTGCGTTTGTAATTCCATCCACATCATAGGTTCCGATATACTGGGAATCACGGAATACGGTAACACGGCTTGCCAACCGGTACATATCCTCAAAACGGTGAGAAATAAAGATAATAGATACTCCCTCTTCTTTCAGCTTATCAACAATGCGGTAAAGCTCTTCGGACTCGCTTCTTGTCAGGCACGCAGTCGGCTCATCCAGGATAACGATCTTCGCATTGGTGGAAAGGGCTTTGGCAATTTCTACCATCTGCTGCTGGGCCACGCTTAAGGTACCCATTTCCGCAGTGGCGTCAAAATCTGTATTTAACTGTTTCAGAAGTTTATTAGCCTCGCTGTTCATGGCTTTCCACTGGATCATATGGTTTTTAATGATCTCATGGCCCATGAAAATGTTTTCTGCAACAGTCAGATGCGGATAAGATGTGGGGTGCTGGTAAACGGCTGCGATACCTGCGGCCTGCGCATCTCTCGGTCCCTTGAAGTCAACCTTCTGTCCGTTCAGGAACATTTCGCCTTCTTCCGCCTTATGTACTCCGGTAATAACCTTGATAAACGTAGATTTACCGGCGCCGTTTTCACCCATGAGAGCATGAACTTCGCCGGGTTTCAACTGGAACTGTACGTTATTCAGCGCCTTAACGCCCGGGAAGATCTTGGTAATGCCTTTTAATTCAAGAACATATTCAGACACGGCTCTTTCTCCCTCCTTTTTTAATCTGTATTTATTTTATCATTGGTAAAAAAATTGGGAAACGGGAAAATATTTAGAAACGGGGTAAAATATTTTCCTGTTCATTCACAAATTTCTCCTTCTTCTACAGTAAAATACCACAAAAACACTTTTCTTTTTTCTCGTATTTCAGGCATTTTTGTGGTATAATATGAGCATTGTTACTGTTCATTCCCTAGAGCGTGTTTGGAAATTGCTTTCTGCCAGATGTGCGTCACAGTTTGTTGGAGATTTGCCGCAAAGTGGAGCGTACAGATGGCAGGAATGAATTTCCACACACGCTCCGGCCTTGCACTGGCTGCAGGGCTAATAATGTATAATTGTCAGGAGAACAACATGAAATTACTGATTGTAGATGATGAGGAGCTGACCCGCACCGGCGTCATATCCTCCATTGACTGGAATTCCCTGGGAATCGACGAAGTGATCCAGGCGGACGACGGGATCAATGGTCTTGAAGCAGCCAGAATACATAAGCCGGAAATCATACTGTGCGACGTGCGTATGCCCCGTATGGACGGCATCACCATGCTGGAACGCCTGGAAAGCCTTCTGCCGGATACCGTGCCGATTTTTATGAGCGGCTATTCTGACAAGGATTATCTGAAGGCGGCCATCAAGCTGAAAGCCATCAGCTATATCGAAAAGCCTCTGGATCCCCAGGAGATCCGGGAGGCTGTACAGGAGGCGCGGGATCTGTACCTTCAAAAGCTCCGTTCCCATAGAGGCGAAACCCTTCATTCCATGGAAACAGCCTCGCGGCTTGCCCTGCAGCTTACCGTTCCCTACGGCGCGAACAATGAGATTATCGAGCATCTGTGCGGAGAGCTTGCTTTGCATCTGACGGCAGGGACATATTTTACGGCCTTTATTGTGAAGCTGAATACCTCCTTAGAGCTTGCCGAACCGTCCAAAGGAGATATTTACCAGGCCCTGAAGGACTTCCTTAAGCATTACCATATGGAATGTATTTATGTGGAAAAGCACATCCAGTACCTTGTTTACTATGTATTCGGCTCTTCCAGGCCAACCGGCCCGGTCCTGCAGGCCATCGGAGACTTCTTCGGACGCATGTATGCTTCCTGCGGTAAATATTTCATCGCCGCCGGCGATACCTACTGCGGTATTTCCAGGGCTTATCATTCCTATGCGTCCGCGGTAATCCTGCTGCAGAGCAGTTTTTTCTTTCCAAGCAACACCTTCCTGACCGGCGCGGCCATGAAAAATATCCCGGCAACCCGTCTGGCCCTGCCTTCAGCTCCGGAAAATATTTTTGCTCAGGCGCTGGCATCCAAAAACAAAGCCTCCTGCACAGAGCTTTTGGAAACGCTTTTCCGGTATTTTGACAAAAATACCACTTTGCTCCAGAATCAGGTGAAGGATACGTATTATAAGCTGTTTCTTGCCCTGGAGGATACCCGCAAACAGCTCATGGTAAGCGGCTCCGGCTCTGAGAGCGGAAGCATTGTGGACGATATCGAAGGGTATTTTACCTATGGAGAGCTTCATCAGGCGCTTGTTTTAAAGACAGAAAGCTTTTTTAACGACGCGCAGAACTCCGTTCAGGAGAATCCCACGATTTTCCTGATCAAAGATTATATCAGCCAGAACTATATGAACGAAGGGCTTTCCGTAAAGGACATCAGCACCCATGTGTTTCTGTCCACCTCCTATGTTTGCACCTTTTTTAAAAGCGAAACAGGCCAGACGCTGAACCAGTACCTGACGGAGTACCGCATGGAACGCGCCAAACAGCTTCTCTGCGACCCCCGCTATAAGATTTCGGATATTTCCTCCAAGGTAGGCTACAGCGACGGCAACTATTTCGGAAAAAGCTTCAAAAAGTACAGCGGACTTTCGCCTTCAGAATACAGGGAGAAAATGACCTCATGAAAAAATTTTTCCAGAATATACAGCAGTTCTACGGTGATATGAAGCTGCAGTCCAAGATCACCCTGGTAATGATCCTGGCCGTCACGGTACCGGTTCTTTTTCTTGGCGTATTTTTGTACGGACGTCTTTATGATATGATCGTATCCTACACCATCAGCCAGGAACAGGATGCTTCCTCCAGGACGGCGCCTATTATAGAGGATACTGTCCAGCAGGTTCTGGATACCTATACGAATCTGTCAAACCTCTCCTTTTTTCAGTCCTTGTTCCACATGCCGGTAAATACCCCTTTTTCGGAACTGGCCGCTTCCCAGCATGCAGAGGAATTCCGGAAGCAGACAGAGGAATTGACAGACGGCACGCTGATCACCGGAGTGCAGATTTATGTGGATCTCCCCTCAGAGGCCTCCGTGTTGTTTGAACATAAAAATACAGAGACGATTTTCCATCCCGTCAGCGATATCAAGGGAACCTATTGGTACGGTATTTTTCAGGGCAGCCATCATTTTGACCTTTACTGTCCGTCCTTTTATCTGGGGACTCAGGAAAAACTCAATAACGGCGACATGGCATATATCCGCTCAAATACCATTTATTACCATGGGGAAGCCTATCCCTGCTATGTTGCGGTGTACTATTCTTCCGAACCGCTGACGAAGATACTCACCGAAAACCTTAAAATGGAGGGAAGCGTTTCTTATATCATCAATGACCGTAATTCACTGGTAGCGTCCTCCGACGAATCCTTATCCGGCATTTACTGGCTGGACTATGAGACTATCAAGAACTCCTTTACTTCCAACAACTTTATAGAGCGGACGATCCTTGGAAGTAAAATTTATGCGGGCTTTTACAATATTTCCCAGCCTGACTGGTGTATGGTAACGGTGCTTCCTTCTGCTCCTTTGATAGAAGAGAGCAACACCATCATGGTGCAGTATGTAGTGTTTTACGCAGGATTCCTCCTGCTTGCCTTTCTTCTGGCAAATTTTCTGGCGCGCTCGATCACAAACCGGATCTCCTCGGTCATCAGCCAGATGCGCCAGGTCAGGGAAGGGCCTCCCATTCCTATGGAAAGCCCCCGCTATCACGACGAGGTCGGGGATCTTATCGATACCTACAATTATATGACGCAGACAATGGCCAAGCTTATTGAGGATCAGGGTAAGGCTGCCGAGGATCTGCGTATTGCGGAATTTAATTCCCTTCAGGCCCAGATCAATCCTCATTTCCTGTATAATACCATGGATATGATCAACTGGCTGGCCCAACAGGGACGGAACTCCGAGGTCTGCAATGCTGTGCAGCATCTTTCCAGATTTTATAAGCTCACGCTCAGCCGCAAACAGAGCATCAGCACCATTGCCAAGGAGGAGGAACATGTTTCCATTTATATTTATCTCCAGAATATGCGTTACCACGGAAGAATTTCTTTCATATCTGACATTCCGGACGAACTGATGGAATATCAGATCCCGAAGCTGACCCTTCAGCCGATCATTGAGAACGCGATTTTGCATGGGATTCTGGAAAAGGACAGCAAATCAGGAACCATTGTGCTGACCGGATGGATGGAGGATGAAGATATTGTCCTTCTGATTTCTGACGACGGCGTAGGAATCCCCGCCGAAAAGCTTCCCACGATCCTTTCCGGAACAGGAAGCAGTTCTTCGGGAGGGACAAACATTGCTGTTTATAATACGCACCGCAGGATGCAGATCCTCTATGGTTCCCGGTACGGGCTTACCTATTCCAGCACTCCCGGGCAGGGAACGGAGGTACAGATAAGGATTCCGGCGCAAAAGGAATACGAAAATCCTTATGTGCATACCTCAAAAACCAATACCTCCGCGCCGCTTTTGCCTCTTGTCACAGTATCAGACAGGGAAACGACTACTTCCATTAAGACAGTAAGCCCGGAAACACTTCTGGAGTACAGCCAGAAGCTGACGCAGAATCTTTATAACATCCAGAATCTGCATCAGGTTTTTGAAACCCTTCCCCGTGATGAAAACCTTTATATACTCAGTCATGAGGTGACTGCGGATTTCCCCAATCATACGCACGATTATTTTGAGCTGAACTACGTGTGCAGCGGTTCTCTGATCAATATCGTGGACGGCAATGAAATCTACATGTCCCCGGGGGATCTGGTCATGGTAAACCCTAATGCGGTACAGAACTTAAGGTATCAGCAGCCGGATACACTGGTAATTAATTTTTGCTTAAAACCGGAGCTTTTTGAAAGGACACTGAAAGCTTTCTGCGAGGAAGAAAATCTCATATCCACATTTTTGCGGGGAGAACAGCCGGAAGATAACAATTACATTTTCTTCTCCCTGGGACACAGCCTTCATGCGCAGTCAATCCTGACTTCTATTATTCAGGAGTATGCGGATAACGGATTTCATCAGTCTTTTTCGCTGGAAGCATATTTTCTTTTGCTGTTTTCTTATCTGGTCAGCGCAGAGGAATACAGCTATTACGGAACGGATGAAAAGACCCGCCGGATGATCCAGTATTTAAGGCAGCATTGTATGGCTAAGGACCTGGATACCATAGCCGGACATTTTCAATGTACGCAGCAGCAATTTGATACCCATCTGAAAAAGCATACAGGCAGAAGCTGCCGCAGCTTTGTGGAAGAGGTGCGGCTGGAAAAAGCCATAACGCTTATGGCTGATCCTGATTTAAATATTTACCAGATTGTGGAAAGCTGCGGCTACCGGGATGGGGAGGAATTCTTTGAAAGCTTCCACAGAAAATTCCATGTATCCCCCACAGAATACCGGAAACGGTTTTTGTAAGCCGTAAAAATTGACAGGAGGAAACCCGGGGTTCGGGTTTCCTCCTGTTGTATTTGCCGATTCTAATTGTCAATTCTAAACACTTAACTTTAGTCAGCAAGAATTCCAACTTCTTAAACAGTGGGAACATGTCACTTCGCCCTTTGGAAATCTGCAATGTAAAGCGGACATTCCCATTCCGCTCTGCTGCATGCTCATAAACGCAGGGATAGTACAATTATAATTATTACAAAAACGGTCACAAAAAAATATATGCATTTTTCTATTTTGTCTGATGCTTTCATAAACTTATATATTAAGTAAACCGCCCATATAATATAACTGATGAGAAAAATATAGTAATTTTTCAACAGGAAGGAAAGCATAAAAACAAAATTCAGAAGCCGCCTGCTTTCTATATACTGAAAAAAAGATTTAAGACGTTTTATCATAGTCCCTCCCCTAAAAAAGAAATTATATTTTTATGCAGTTTAAGCGGATTAGGTTACTGTTGTTTTCTCAAACAATGAAAGTGTGCCGCACTGAAAATAATACTATGGTGTTATAGTAATATATAATACTTAACTTGTCAATGTATTTTTATTTAATATCCAGTCGGCTCTAAGCCCATGACTATCTTGTTCTTGTTGTTGGCTGCCGCTATCTTAACTGCCCAATCTTTCGCGCTCTGGAATCCTTCAGAAATATTGCTGAATGGGAATGCAAACCATTTTTGTAAAGCAGACAGAAAGCATTGCAAAATAAGAAGAATTTATTTTGCAATGCTTCCAAGTGCCAGTGATCATTCTGTTTTATTCAGTTCATTCTGGGCTGCCCTTTCTTTGAGTTCATTCTGGGCTGCCCTTTCTTTGGTTTCTTCGTACTTTTCGATTGTAATGCCTAATGTTTCACATGCTTCCATCAGCGATACACCAAATTTTTTTACGACATTATCAACGGCCTGAACTTTTACAATATCTGTGGTATTGGTGACGGCAGCATCAACGGCCTCATCAACAGCGGCACTGACAGCGGCATCAACAGCA
>JAUNGB010000183.1 GCA_030524715.1 Eubacteriales bacterium
AGAGTGCTTTCCACTTAACCCCCTTCAGAGTGGAATTTAACTTTTCACTTCAGCGAGAATAAATATTTTTTTGCAGCCCCTTGACAAAAGGGGCTGCTGGTGCATATAATAATAAAACGGTACAGGGCAATGGTCTGTGAGAGATTACTTGTCCGTGCCGGAAGCTTTTCGTCTGTATGCCAGTTCCGGCAGGAATTGCCGGAGAGTCATTATCAGGGCTTGTACTGGTTTCGACGGGGGCTTTGAAGCTGAGGAAGCCATCCGCAGACTCCTGGACTGCGTATCAACCGGGAACCTAAATATAAACGCAGACGAACAGTACGCGTTAGCAGCCTAATTGCTGCTCGTCAGCCCTGATGCACTCACACATCAGGGATCTGGCGTCGACTATGTGAGAAACCTTGCCGGGTAAGCTTTGCCCCGGCAGATGTATCATGAAGCTACTGAAGCAGTAAGCCTGTCGGTGGGCGTGCCGCGGAGGGAATGTTAAAACAGCGACTGTGATGGGAGATGCCGCAGGGGATAGGCTTTCGGACGCGGGTTCGATTCCCGCCAGGTCCATTATAAAATCGCTGAACAACCCACGTAATAGAAAAAAGAGCCCGCAAGGCTCTTTTTTCTATTTGAGACACACTTCAGGGGAAATCAGGAGTCAAAATGGATGGTTTTATGGTATTTGGCGTTGGCATCCAGAAGGGTGCTCCATTTTTCTTCTTCCGGCTTGTTTTCGTTGTTATTGTAGCGTTCTTCGCCCTTCAGCTCGTCCATGTACTGGACATAATCCAGAATGTAAATGTCTACGGTAGAGATGTCTCTGTCCTGGATGGCGAAGTTGCTGCAGTCTCCGTTGGAATCGTTGTAGGGAAGCTTGTTTCCATTGGCGTCCAGAGCTACCATAAAGGTATCAGAATCGGAGCCTTCTTCATATAATTCGTTGACCGTCAGTTCATAAGGGGTTTTGATAACGGATTCCAGTCCGATTCCCGCTTCGTTTGTGTCGTTTAGTTCCAGCACCTCTGTCTGGGATCTATCTACTGTGATCGGAATGTCAAAGGACCACGGGCCGTCATACCAGAAATTCTCATATTTATTAGGATACTGTCTGTATTCCGCCGGCTGCTGATCCATGACTGCCCTCCACTCTTCCTCGGACATGGCCGAAAGCTCTTCCTTTGTGTATCCGCTGTCCCAGTATTCCGGTTCTGCCAGATTACCTACAATCTGTTGGATATCCAGATGCAGGCTGAAGGTATCAGGTACGGGAATATCCTTAATGTAGGATTTCAAAGCGCCTCCCTGTGCCGAAACTTTATCGTTAAATTCCGTAAGAAGAGCATAGCCTTCTTCTGTTTCGTCATTGAGATCATCTTCGGTAATTCCCATTTCATTGTAAACACTCTGTACCATGGCATTATACCGCTCATCATATTCGGAGGTATCCTTTGCGGCGGAAGCAAGATCCAGCCGGACAATACAGGAATAGGTATGTTCATCCTGATACATGCCTTCCAGATTTAAATCGTTAAAGCCGGAGGATTCATCCTGATTTTCCAAAAAGTCATAATAACTATTGAGGAGCATGTTGATCACCGGTTTCTCCGTTCCGGTATCTGTTTGATCCATCATGGTATCCGGGAAAGGTTCCTCACTCTTTAACTGCATAGTCAGGTAAATTGCCTGGTCATTGGCGTAAACCTCTGAGAAGGTTACGGTCAGTCCGTCCTGAGTCTTTGTATAAAGACCGTCGGAGCTCTCTGCCGCATCCGCTGTACTGTTCGTGTTCTGGGTATCTGCTGTATTTACTGCATTGTCCGTGTTCTGGGTATCTGCCGCATCCGCTGCACTGTCCGTGTTCTGGGTATCTGCTGTATCTACTGCACTGTCAGAGCCCTGCATGTCTGCCGTATCCGCCTTTTCCGGTTCTTCCAGCTTTGTGGCCCTGTCCGCGAAATTACCGAAGAAGCTTACATTATCCTGCAGCTGTTCAAAAAGCCCGCCCACAAGAGGCAACTCCTTTGCCATGACCGGATTCGTTACACATACAAGAAAACCGATGGCAAGCGCAGCGGCTGTGCCTTCGAGAACCTTTGCGGTAGTTTTGATCCAGCGGTAAGTATTTCTTGGCGGATTCTGCTGAGATACCTCTTTATTTTCAATCTTACGGTAAGCTTCATTTACTTTATCCCGGACAAGCGGGGGGATTTCCACATCCTTTCTGAGCTGGTTCTGAAGCTGCTTTTCTTTATCGTTTAATTTAATATTCATGCGTGTTCCTCCTTGATTTTATACTGATATTCCATGGAGATCTTCTGCCTGCCTCTCTGCAGGCGTGATTTTACGGTGCTTTCCTTCATTTTCAGGATTTCGCTGATTTCCCTGGTGTTAAACCCTTCCATATAATAAAGAAGCAGGATAGTCCGGTATTTTTCATCCAGCGGCGCAAGAACCTGATTCCATTCCATAGCCTCGAAATCCTCCTGATAAATGGGCGTTTCCGGCAAAGTATCCGTATACGTCACGCGGCTGCGGTTTTGAAGAATATCCTTGCACTTATTTATCAGGATCCTGATCAGCCAGGTTTTAAAATAACGGTTATGTTCCAGTGTCTGCAATTTTTCAAAACAGGATAAAATAGTATCCTGAATGGCGTCTGCAGCGTCTTCGTCATTGTTTAAATAAGCCCGGGCAACCTTATACATACTCTGCATGTGAAGATCCATCAGCCTGCAGAATGCATCGGAATCGCCGCGCTTGGCTTTTCTCAGCAATCGTTCTGTCATTGAGTTCCTCCTTTATATTACGGCCGGCCGCAATTAAGATTATGCAGCAGCTTCGGTATACTGACCGTCTGACTGTTTCTTCTGCAGGTAACGAGCCGGACGGTTATGTATTGCTGCTTTGTTTGATGCGCTTCTACTTATTAGACGGGCAAAAGCCAGAAAAGGATGCAGGAAATATAAATTTTTTCCCGATTTTCTTTTCCGTTCACAAAAGAGACATAAATGTCTGTTATAGTACTATATGATAAAGGCGTCAAAGGGTATTTGACGCCTGTGATACCTTCGGATCTCAAAGTCATATATCAGATGTGCTGGGATTCGGTTGGGAATTATGTCAGCGTAGCTGACCCGAATCCCGCCCCCAAGACTCGCGAGCGAGTCTTGAATGCCATGCAGGCATGTCAAATATGGCTCTTTGACCTTGGTATCATACAGTTACGGCAGGTACAGTAATCGTAACATAAAAGAAAGAAAAAAGCTTCGGATTGGAGGATAAATAAAATGGATGCACTGAAAATTCTGGTGGTGGATGATGAAAGCCGCATGAGAAAACTGGTTAAG
>JAUNGB010000184.1 GCA_030524715.1 Eubacteriales bacterium
AGCCCCCAGGCTTCCGCTGATCTCCCGTTCAAATCTTGTCATTGCTGTATCCTCCATTTTTCGTGTTTTCCCTTTCGGTAGTCACATATTCGCTCTGAAAGTACATAATAATGGTGCGGATTAACTTCTTTCAGGGCAGACTGCAAGCCTGTGGTCGAGCCGTCAATCTCAACAGTAATGCCCTTCAGCGACCTTGAGGCCATGTGCAGCCACCTCCTTTAACCCCAAAAGAATTTTTTGTGAATTTCGTCCGAATTTATTGATATTTTCGTCCGATTCTGGTATACTAAAAATAACCTCACAGAAAGGAGGCATTGCTATGTCTATTACAGCTACCGAACTTAAAAGCAATCTGAGCAAGTACCTGATGCTCGCATCAAAAGAGGACATTTATATTACCCAATACGGGAAAGTTGTCGCTAAACTGACAAATCCGTTCCAGGATCGGCTTGACATTGCGGAGTCCCTCTTCGGCAGCGTTCCTGCCACTATGACACTGGAAGAAGCCAGGGAAGAGAGGCTGAACAAAATATGAGAATTCTTCTTGACACCTGCGTTATTATGGATGCCATCCAAAACCGCGAGCCGTTTGCAGAAGCCGCAAAGGACATTTTCCGTAAAGCTGCAATGAACAGTTTTATCGGCTGTATTACAGCCAAAGCATCTACTGATATTTACTACCTGACACATAGATGCACCCACAGCGACAAAGAAACCCGAATAGTCCTGACAAAACTTTTCTCACTTTTTGATGTCCTTGATACTGCTGCCCTTGATTGTAAGAAAGCAATTTCTTCCACCGTGGCCGATTACGAAGATGCCGTAATGATTGAAACTGCTGTCCGCAATGGGTTAGAGTACATTGTGACAAGGAACATGAAAGACTATAAAGCCTCACCCGTTCCAGTTCTTTCCCCGGACGCTTTTCTTCAAATGCTGGAACAGGAACATGACCCATTTTCCGGGCAAACGGGCAACAGCGATTAAGCAATGAGCAACGGAATAGAATCCCCACACAGCTTGGTCTGAAAGTTGCGTGGGGATTTTCATGCCTCCTGGTAACAATTGCAGGCTAAAATAAATCCATTTATCACAACCGTTTACAAATCCACACTTTTTTAAGAACACTAGTAAAATCAATGCCTTTCAGATATTAAGGTGTAGATTTTATGCTAAAATGCGTCCATTTATCACAACCAAAAACGTATCCACACCTTTTTGCAAAACCTCAGTGTTTTCAACGATTGTTTTAAAAAAGGTTTGGATTTTGCTCGGGTTTGGACACCGTCAAAAATCCGTGCCAGATTATGGGATTCCGACAGATTCTGAAAAATATCCGTGCTAGATGTGGCAAATAAGCCGTATTAGTTACTTTCATGCGTCAAAAATTCAGAATGTGTCGGGAAGGCGCAGATTTAGGGGATATCCGGAAAGTCCATGTGCGTGAAACAATATCCACACCTTTTGCTCTTGGAAATGCTTTGAAAACAGGACATTTCAGAAAAGGTGTAGATTTGTAAATGGTTGTGATAATTTGATTTATTTTAACGTTAAAATAAATCAAAATCCGTCTGACTTGCGACCGTTGCATATTTGTAATCATCATTGTTCAGTTCGGCATACATATCGTTGACCATGCCGATAGTTAAAAGGTCGAGGTCACGGATCTCATCCACACTTACTGTCCGTCCCATTACCGCACCTCCCTTACAGCCTGGAATTTCACTTCCTTCCGCTGATAGTTCATCAAGTCCACGGAGCGGATGTTATAGATTTCTCCGTGGAACAGGATGCGGTAACCTGTGGACGAAACACACGCAAGTTCAGAGCAGTACCGACAGCAGAAGGTCACGCTCCGTTCCTCCGTGGTTACCTCTCCTGCATTCTCCGCAGCCTGGAAAGTGGACGCATAGGTAAAGCAGGAGAAATAGTCCTCCCACACATTTCTGTGGTTGCCCACGGCATCCACCACTACGGAATTCTTCTGGAAGGTGATCCGCTCATTCATCCTTTCATGCTCATGCTGATGAACCGAAGTAGTGAAATCCACAAATCATATACATCATTTACGGTTTTCTGCTTGTCTACCCGGATTCCATCATTTACATCTTTTTGCACTTGCTTTATTTTCTCTCTCAATGATAAATCCGGCTTTTTCCCCTCTGGCAGCTTATCAGTCGGAACGAGTTTCCAACTATAAATCGCTCTCCGTTTTCCAAATGAATCCATGTACTGATAACGATACCGGCCATCTGGCATAACGTTTTCGCCGTCCTTCAATATTCTACCTTTGCTATCTTTTCGCTTTTCCGCCATATCATCAACCTCCCTTATCTGGCCTGTTTACTTGCTCCATGCTCCTATGAGCGATCACCGGGAAACGGACTCGAACCGCTTATAATGCACCATGCCCCGGCTATATATTGTCTTTGCCTTGTCAATCACTCTCCTTAATCAATCCGGCTCCCATAAGATAGCCCAGATAAAAGGTATACACTATACCATAGTTAGCGATATTCTCCGGCGTTTTATGTGTGAATGGCTTATACCCGGCATCCCACACTTTACCTAAAAGCCTTTCATCATATCCGACAATCGGATTTTCTTTCTTAATCTCTGCTTCAATCATGGGAATTGCTACCGCCGCCAGTTCTGCAGCCCTCTTGTCTGCTTCTTTGCCTATTCTGTACTTGTATGCGTTATCCAGAGTAGCAAAGGCAGAATAGCCGTATTCTTCAAATACTCCGGTCAAATAGTCCTCTTTATCCTCTCCTATATACTTACCCGGATAATATATGTAATCAATAAAGCCCTGTATCTCTGAATCCGGTACAGACTTATTTACATACAGAATCCAGTTCTTTTCATCAACCAGAATAGAAAAGTCTTTTAATTCTGACTGATATTTCGTCACAAGTTTTTTGAGCATTTCTCCCGGAAGTTCCACCGGCTCCACCTTGACAACCTCAATCATCTGCATTTTCGCCGCCCTTCTGCTCTTTCTCACGCTGGATAATATCTTCAATCGTTCTTTGTACATTTGCCAAATAATCAATAGCGATGCAAGCGCATTTCTCCATCCGTGACTGATTGCAAGCATACACAATAGCTTCTTTCTCGCTATTAATTGGCTTATCTGCCATGTCCAATAATTCCCCCAGGATGAAGCGGCATTTTTCTAAATCCCCTGCAATCATTGAATCCAGTTCGTAAAGAACCGACCTCATTCTGTCCTGCTGCTCTGCGATAATCTCACTCGCTACTGTTTTGTTGTCCATTTTGCTGACTTGAAAAAGTAAATTCCAGTGCAGAGGTAAATTCCATCGTCCCTTGTTT
>JAUNGB010000185.1 GCA_030524715.1 Eubacteriales bacterium
ATATTAAAAAAAAACCTGAAAAATCAATGATTTAGGGCTTGACATTATAGGAAGGGAAGGCTGTGAAAATCACGGAATACTGCTCCATGTTCTCTACTTTATTTGCAACAGTAGGCCGGAATGACTTATTATTCATTTCCACACTGCTGCGGCTCTTTTTATCCATCCAGTCCAGATCAGCATCCGTATATGGAACCTCCGGCTGAATCTCATGTAAATCTGCTCCGATAGCCTCTGCAAGCCGCTTCGCCAGTTTTGCTGTTACGCCGCTGGCACTGAAATACGCTACTAATACCTTGCTCATAATGTACCTCCATCATTTTCATTTTTATATGTAAACTATATTACCTGAAAGGTTTTCCACTTCCCGGACTTCTGTCTCCAGAAGAAAATAATCGCCCGAATGATCCAGTCGCTGACCATTGCAATCGCAATTCCTATAACGCCCATTTGCAGGACAACCCCAAAAAGCCAGGACAGCAATAAACGCACCGCTATGGTGGATATGACAGAAACATACATGGTGAACTTCACATCACCAGCAGCCCGCAATCCGTTGCTGAGCGCACCGGAGAAAGGATAGGCGATAGCATTGAACAGATTGTGAATCAGCACCAGCCTGATCACAAGCAGTTTTGTATCCGGCTCCAACGCATAGAATCTCATAAATAAGGGAGTCAGCAGGAAAATCAAAAGATTCCATACCGACGAAAGCAGCAGCGTGATCTTCGTCAGTTTCTTAAAGTAGACCTCTGCAGCTTGTGTATCCCTGTTTCCCATACACTGCCCAATAACTGTAATAAACACCGGCCCCATAGCGACGCCAGCCAGGGCAGCCAAAGACCAGATACTTTGCGCCACGCCGTTTGCGGCAATCTGATAGGTACCAAAGAGCGCCACGATACTGCTTAAGGCCACCTTTACCAACTGGAAAACGCCGTTTTCCAGCCCATTGGGAATAGCAATCCTTAAAATATTCCGCATCAGTTCTCCATTCCACTGGAAAATCCACTTGCTCGCATAAATCACCTCGTTTTTCTTATGGAAACAAAGCACTGTGATAACTACTGCCGAAAATGTCCGGGCAATCAGGGAAGGCCATGCGACGCCGGCAACGCCTGCGTGCAGTACAAATACGCCGACCAGATTGCCAATGACATTGATGATATTGGACGCCACCGACAGGTACATAGTCACGCTGGTTTTTCCCATGCTGCGGAAAAGAGCGGCTCCGGCGTTATAAACTGCCAACGCCGGATAGGAATAAGCGGAAATCCGAAGATAAGTAATGCAAGCCTGCATCACATCGCTTTCCACTTTTCCGAACATCAGGCGAAGCATTCCCTCATTCCCAATCAGAACAAGCACCGAAACCAATGCGGAAAAAATCACAGAGAACAGCAAGAGCTGGCTTGCGGATTCACCGGCAGCGTCCATCGCCTTTCTGCCGATATACTGGCTGATTACCACCGCTCCGCCGGATGCCAGCGCCGTAAACAGGTAAATAAAAATGGTGTTAAACTGATTGACCAGGGAAACACCGGATACCGCCGCTTCTCCGGCATAGCTAACCACCAGTGTATCTGCCAGCCCCACAAGCATGACCAGCAACTGTTCTAAAAACAGCGGGACAATCATCTTTTTTAATGCTTTATTTGAAAACAACTCCGTCTGCTCATCCATGTTTCACCTTCCTTTGCATACTTCTTGCAGTAGCCATCGGCCCGCCTATAGGGAGCACCGCAAAGACATGGCGGGACATGATGATTCCGCTGTATCCAAGACAAAGCATGGCAATAAGTACGCTGAAATTAACAATCGTCTGAACAATGCGCAGAGGCTTGTATTTCCCCTTGAGCAGATTGCCATACCACCGGATGTTGAGGATATGATGCGCGATAAACAAAAGCAGCATCCCTGAGCCGAACCACTCATGAAGCGCCTCCCCGGTGATTTGATATGCCATCAGGCAGAGCAGCAGCACTGTCATCAGGAGATCAATCCCCATTTTAATTTTCATTTTTGGTTTCATGAGTCATTCACCCTTTCCCATCACTTAAAATTTCTTTATCCGATTATTCCCCCAGGCTCAGACCAAGGCCGTTTACCCATTCCATGACGGTGTCCTGAGAATCGCCGCCATTCAGTCTTTGTCCGTCAAGCCAAGTAGCGCCGCTGGTAAGTTGTTCCAGATTAGTCGCACTGGAACCCATACCACTGCCACCGGAAGTGCAGAAAGGAACGATGGTCTTACCGGAAAAGTCATAGCTTTCCATAAAGGTGCTGACAATCCTCGGCGCTTCTCCCCACCAAATCGGGTAGCCGATAAACACGATGTCATACTGATCCATGTTCTCCACGGAGCCGGAAATGGCGGGGCGGGCAGACGGATCGTTCATTTCAATCGTAGTACGGCTGTTGTTATCATTGTAATTAAGGTCAGCATCTGTATAAGGATCTTCAGGAACGATTTCATAAATGTCTGCGTTCAGACCGTTTGCAATATGTTCCGCCACGCCTTCGGTAGTGCCAGTGGCAGAGAAATAGGCTACCAGTACCTTTGTCCCTTCCGCCTCGGTTTCCGTTTCAGACGCAGGTTCTGCACTTTCCGTTTCATCAGGCTGCGTAACTTCGTTTTTCGGCTCAGATTCTACCGCGCTGCTTTCCGATACAGATGTTTCTTCCGATATGCTATTCTCCGTATCAGAGGAATTTGTTTCAGCCGGGTTACTGTTTCCGGCACAGGCCGCAAGGGATACAGCCATCAAAAAAGTAAGTAAAAGAGCTGCAAATTTCTTCATTGTTTTTTCCTCCAATTTAGATTTTTACTCAGCCAGCGAGAAGGTGATTTCCTCACGGCTGTCAAGGTTTTCAAAAACAGACAAGTTTTTCCGTATAATCCTGATCTGTTCCTCCTTTGTATTCCCATGCTTTTCTAACTGCTTTGTTACTTCCTCTAATGTCATTTCCTGCCTCCTTATCCCTAATAGAAAGCGAACTGCCAAATTCCCGTTGTTATAAAAAATGTAGGTGTAGAGAAAAGTGCGCTGCACTTTTTTTCTACACCTACATTATAAACGGGGATACAGGCTATATCAAATACTTACTTTCTACACCTTGGTTATGCCTAAAAAGCATTTCATGTATTCTATGAATTTCGTCGCTGCCAGACTAAACGGCTGCCGCTTTTTCCAGGCCATCACGCTGTTTGCGGTAAGCTCCGGGGACAATGGCCGGTATGCAATTTTTTCTTTATCCCAAAACGGAATCGAACCCTCAATGACAAGGGAATATGCCAGACCTCTCTGAACCATAAGGGCACTGTTCGTAGCTA
>JAUNGB010000077.1 GCA_030524715.1 Eubacteriales bacterium
TGCTTCATGAAACATTGTCAACCAAAACACCTTATTTTTGAAACACGCCAAAATAGATAAGAATGAAGAACTGGCAGATTTTAATGAAACCAGCAAGTATATTGAAGTACGTGTTTTCAAGGATCCGGAAGTCTTTTTGAATAATCGGAATGAAGAAATTTACAGAAGGGTTTTGGAACTTTATGGTCGGGTTCGGGGGAAGGTAGAAAAAATCAATGGATTCCGCAAAAATATTAAATACCATATGGAGCTTCTTCATCGGCTGATTGTGCTTTGCCAGACAATTAACGGATTGTCTGATACAAGAATATACGCGGCAATTCTGCTGCACCAGCTAGAGGTTGTACTTAATTCCGTGGAACGGTATCTTAAAATTATGGAGGAAAGACAGGACATTGATCTTTTGGGGAAGGTAGAGATTTATCTGAGAGAATCTGTCTTTACTCTTGATTGTTATGCCCAATATGTGAGAAATAATAATCTGCAGTCCCTGCAGACACCCAATTATGGTCTGGAATCCAATTCAAGCCTGGAAAAATTTTTGGTTGGCTATAGCTGGTTTTTGGAGGAATTGATTCAATGGTATGAAGATTCTGAATTATCAAAGAAAATAAAGGGAACCACGCGGAAATTTTTACCTGTTCTGATTCCGCAGTTGACAAATGCATCCTTATCAATCGAAGTTATGTTTCCGGAACCATATGACAAGGCAGCGGCAGACTGGATGCATCTTATGGTGATCAAGAGCTCTACGCTTAGGGAATTAACAGAGGTTCCTCTTTTGCAGGCTTCTTTTCTGCACGAAATTGCTCATCAATTCCGATATGAGGAAAGACAGGAAAGAAACGGGGTATTATTGCAGTATTGTATCAAGAAGGCATTTTCTGCTTTAACAGAAACGATTTGGAATACCCTCAGCAGAGAAATCAAAGGCTTCCGTCTTGATAACCAGATGTATGATTTAATGGAGAAGCTGATTTCAGAATCCTATATTGAATCCTTTTATGGAGAAAGTTATCTGCCATATCCCTCCAGCTCTCTCATAGAATTAAAGGGGAATATTGAAGAAGATATTGAGGCCTTTTTTGCAGGAGAAAAGCGTTGGGAAAGAATTGCGGAAAGCAGAAAAGCTTTACTGGAAGAAATAAAGTTTGACATTCCTGTAAACGATCCGGTTTGCTGTCTGGCTGTAGAGAAGATATGTAATCTGGAGAAGGATTTGCTGAAATATTACCGAAGTGAGGATGAGGATCGGGAATACATAAAAGAGAGCATTTGTATTGCTGCAAATGCGGCCCATGAACTGGTGCAGAGGGTAATCAATCCCGGATTTGAAGGAAAGAAGGAATGGGCAGAAACAAGCATTGATGAATGGGAGGATACTAAGTTTTCTGAACATGAGGAGATTGAAAAACGCCTGCGGTATTTCGCAATAATGATGCAAAAGCTTTTGATGTCCTCCGACTATATGAAAAAAGATTGGGAATATAAAAAGAAAAAGGAACAGTTCTGGAAAAAACTTTATCAAAAGCTTTGTGGTGAGTGGAGCAGGAAAGACGGTCCCTGTAAAACAATCCGGGAAGAAACGTATGGAAGGCACATGGCAAGATATCTGGGAATTGATTACCAGTCAGAAGATAACCGGAAGATATTTACGGAATTTATGAAGCTGCAGATACAGGGACAGGATGTTTATAAAGCAAATGATCTGATGGATATGGCTGTGATGACCTACCGGGAAACTACATCGGACATGTTTATGTGCAGAATGCTCCAACTGGAACCCTTTGGTTACCTGAATGTCATGGCCTATCAGATTCCCATTGATGTTACTGTGGATGAGGCTTATGTAGAGCGTTTTGTCAATGTATTATATGCTCTGGAAGACGATCTGGGTGATGAGGCAGATGGAATTTCCGTATATAAAGAAATTTACTTTAAAATAAAAGAATGCCTGGGGAAAATTCTTCGGTCACAAACCGGCATCCATGATTTTGCAAAAAGAAATCTGGATAAGGAAATACAGAGCATGATAGAATATTGTATAGAAAAAGAAACAGTGGATTCAGCGGATTCTCTTTATAATCAGTGTACAGAGTTGAAAGACAGAATGGCGCAATTACGGACAAGCTTTCGGGATCATTGGGATGATCAGGATGATTTTTATTATACATTTTTAAATGGGATGATGCATTATGAAAATCTTTGTAAAATTTTAATTTCCATCATTCAATTTGCTGCTATGTACCTGAAGGAGTTGGAACGCTACCCCTTTGTTAAGGCAGATCTGCAGAAGGGCGCTGCAACACTGAAGAAGTTGTCCAAGGATTTTGAAAACACCAGTTTCTGGAAATACTGCTGCAATGCTTCCAGAGTACTGAATGCACCGTATATTTGCTATGAATCAGGAGAGGTTGATAAAATCAATGACAGTATGCTTAATTTCATACGTGATATGTATTACCAGCATAAAGTAAAAAGCGCTATTCAAATTATTGGTGAAGAGGGAGGTGGAAAAAGGTGAAAATCGAATATGCAGAATCAGTAGGGGAGTATCTGAGCCTGATCAAGAAGGAATCCAATCTGTACGAAACGAGAGTGGGAGATCATCTGGAGCCGGAGGTGTTATGGTTCCGCGGCTTTGACTATACAGGCCACCCATTGATTCCTTCCTTATTTCGTGAGAAAAATCTGGTAAATGGCTTAGAGTTGGAGAATCCATATACAAAGCTTCACTATGCGGAGGACATACGGACACAGCATTATGTGGCAAAGAACTACCATTTCTTTTCTAAAATTCCGTCCTCAAGGGTGGAATGGCTGGAAGTTATGCAGCATCATGAGGTGAAAACAAGATTGCTCGACTGGTCTGAATCAAGCATGCATTCGTTAATTTTTGCCCTGGAAGCGTTTCTGGATGGCAAGAAATATTCTACAGAGCAGAGGAGAAAACAGGTTCCGTGCGTGTGTGTGCTCAGGCCGCAGGTGCTGAATTTGAATATTCTGAAATATCTTTATGAAAAACAGGACTTTGTGAGGGAACTGCTTAAGGAATTAGGCTGTACTTCTCAGGAAGAGATTGATATTTTGAAACAGTTGGAAAAAAATTGGGATCTGATAGCTGATAAGAAATCAGGAGAAAGAAAATCGTTGGAAGGGATCAATCACTTAAGTTGTATTTTTAATCTCAGTACGATTAATGACGAGCTGTACAGAGATCGTACACGGCTGAAGGAAATGCTGAAAAAGGGAGAGATATTTACATTTTTCTACCTCCTGAGCCGTATCTATTCAGATGGTTATATACTGAAGGAGCGTGTTTTGCCGCCTCTTGCTGTGGTACAGCCGTATCATAGTGAGAGAATAAAGCTGCAAAAAGGCGTATTTACTGTTTTTCCTTATTATGAAGAAAAAAAGTGGGATGAGGTTTTGCGTGAAGCAGGGATTGAGCGGAATGCGATGCAATATAATGAGATTTGCCAAAAAGCTCTTTTTAAGATAGAGCTTATGAAGCCGGAGGAAATGGCATATGAGCTTATTTCCAATGGAATTAATACAAGTTGGCTTTATCCGGAACTGCCGATTGTGGCCAATGAAATTGAAAGCCATAAGGCATATTGACAGTTGTTGCTTTATAGGGTATCCAACAAGGCTCTGACCGCTTTGCTTTTACACACAAGATACACACATTTTTCATAATAAATAATTGACAAATGCACAGGTATAATTTAAAATGAAGAAGCATATACTAGATATAAGGTGATATGCTTTTGGGGATTTAAAAGTGTCAGAGCCTTGAGTTCTAGGTAGAAAGAGGTGAGAAAAATTGCATTCTAATTCGCAGAAGAGACGAGTGATCGATACTATAGATGCTCGGGGCTTGTTGAGGAATAAACCCAAAACAATTGCTGATTCTATCCAATATCATGTATTAAGTGGAAGCTATCACGGCAGTCTTCACAGGAAAAAATCGAATGAAAAGGTAATGTTTTGAGAATAGCTAAAGGGAATATGAAAATATTATCAGGAACTTTCCGTAATAATGCCTGTTTTGACCATATGGAATGTGGTTAAAACAGGCATTATTACATTGATATGGATGCGTTTCAGGAATCCTCCCGCAGCTTTACCGCGGAAGCGGCGCGGCGCCGTCTGGCGTCGTCTATGGCTGCATAGTGCTTTTTGGTAGTGTTTACGTCCTTATGGCCTAAAACATCCGCTACAAGGTAAATATCGCCGGTTTCCTGATATAAGGCGGTACCATAGGTGCTGCGCAGCTTGTGAGGGGTGATCTTCTTGGTGGTGGTGACCTCGCGGGCATACTTTTTTACAAGGTTTTCAACTGCCTGGACGCCGATACGCCGTCTCTGTGAGGAATAGAAGAGAGCGTGCTCATGTCCGGCAAGTGGGGTGATTCCTTCGCGGACAGGAAGATAATTTTTCAGAGCCTTTTCCACCTCCGGCCCGAAATAGACGACCATTTCATTTCCGCCCTTACGGGTGACCTTGATCCCGTTATTTTTAAAGTCCACATCCTCGATATCCAGGCCAACGCATTCGGAGACACGGATTCCGGTGCCCAGAAGCAGGGTTATGAGAGCAAGGTCCCGTTCCTTTGTTTTTTCATAGTAGACGCGTTTCTGGCCGGTCAGGTGTTCGCCGCAGTGTTCGATATAATCCAGAAGCATGGCGACTTCATCCGTATCAAGGCGGATAATGCTTTTCTGATGGATTTTTGGAACATCTATCAAAACAGTAGGATTTGTATGGATCATTTCCCGTTTGAAATAATAGGCGTAGAAGCTTCTGAGAGCGGAAATTTTGCGTTTCAGGCCACGTTCGCCGTTGGTTTCCAGTTTTTCCCCGTTTTGATAGACCTTTAAGTATTCCAAATATTCCTCAAGGTCAAGGGCGGTGATTTGATCCAGGACGTCTACGGTGAAATCATCCATGGAAAAGTCCTTAAAGGCCGGATTTTGTTCCAATAAAAACTGGAAGAAAATCCGTATATCATAGGCATAGGAAATCCGTGTCTTTGTAGTTGTTGTAGAATCGATTGCACGGAAATAATCCCTGCAGAAAGGCGGCAAAGTATTCAGGACTTCACGGAGCCTGAGAGTATTTTCAATGTCTGTGTGTTCATGATACGTGATTTTTTTCTCCATAATAAATACCTCGCGCTAAAAATCAGAAACATATAAAAGGAAGTAAGGAATTAAAGAATATGGCAAAATCCGGCTTTTTTATCTATATCTATTTGAAAAACTCGGGTTTGTCGTATAGATCTATAGCTATCTTCCATACCCTTATTATCGGCAATATTTACATTTTATCGACTTATCGACCATTTTATTATCGACCATATTATTTGATATAAATGTAATTAATGCGTATGATTCAATCGCTTAATGATGTAATCGTTTTCCGGACATTCTTATTTTAATTTAATAGCGGGCGAGTTTTGAATAAATAATAAGAATGTCCGGATATTCGACGCATTTTATGTTATGCGGATATTTTGCCGCATAATTATTTCGCTACATGATCGCTTCATCAAGAATAATTGTAAATGGTCCGTCGTTTTCCAGGCTTACCTTCATATCTGCGCCGAAAATACCATGCTGTACTTTAGGAACAATTCTGGAAGCCTCCTGTATCATATACTCATAAAGGGATTCAGCCTGTACAGGCTCCCCGGCTTCGATAAAGCTTGGGCGGTTTCCTTTTTTACAGTTGGCGTACAGGGTAAACTGGGAAACAAGGAGCAGCTCTCCGTTTACGTCTGCAAGGGAAAGATTTGTCTTGCCTGCCTCATCCTCAAATATGCGAAGCCCCAAAAGCTTTTTCAGATATTTATCGGCAGTTGCCTTTGTGTCCTCCCTGCCGACGCCGACAAAGACAAGAAAGCCTTTTTGGATGCTGCCTGTGGTTTCTCCATTTACTTTTACTTCTGCGTGGTTGACACGCTGCACTAATAATTTCATTTGATATCTCCCGTCACTCTTCGGATTTATTTTCTTTCTGATTTGTTTTTCTGCCAGCTCTTTTTTCTGCCCGAACTATTTTTTTGTTTTTTCGCGGAATTTATGCTGCAGTTCCTTAGCCTTCTCTCTTGCTGCTTTCCAGTAAACAACAGATTTTTTACAGAATAATTTCCAGTATTTTTTCACACCGGAGCTGAAAACAGCCCAGAATTTTTTCAGAAAGTACTCCAGGATCCGTACGATTTTCATAAATAAGCTGTCAGGATTCGGGGAATGGTGATGCTCTTTATGCGTCGGCTCCTTTGGCATGGGAATGACTTCCATGGTCTGAGGATCCAGACAATCGATGTTGCAGTAGGTTTCCGTTTCCACGGGCATTTTTTTGTAAGCCAGAATATTGGAAAGCAGCTTACATACGATTGCGTAGAGAACCGCGAAAACCGGAACGCCCACTATCATACCTGGAATACCGAACAGGCCGCCTCCGACCATGATCGCAACAATAACCATAAAGCTCGATAATCCGGTGGAATCCCCAAGGATCTTCGGACCTAAAATATTTCCGTCAAATTGCTGGAGAATCAGGATGAAGATCAGGAAATACAGGCCCTTCATCGGGTCTACCAAAAGGATCAGCAGAAAACACGGTATTGCACCCAGATAAGGCCCGAAAAACGGTATTACGTTGGTAACGCCTACGATTACACTTACCAGGATCGCATACGGCATATCCAGAATCATTACGCCGATATAGCACAGCACGCCGATAATTGCGGAATCCAAAATCTTGCCGCTGATAAAACCGCCGAAGGTTTTATTGGTAAAACGCATGGCATGGATGATCGTATTGGCTATTTTAGCTGGAAAAGCCGCATATACAAACATTTTGCTTCTTGCGACAAACAGTTCTTTATCAGCAAGCACGTAAATGGATACGATGGCTCCGATCAGAAAGTTTTTCAGGAATGTCAGAATATCAAAAACACCGGCAGAAAAGCTTTTCAAAAAAGCCTGCATCTGAGGAAGGATATTGTTGGTAAGATATTCCTGTGCCTGGGCGGAATAGGTATTCAGCATATCGATCATTTCCGTATCCATGTCCCAGCCCTTCTCTACAAAGGAGTTCAGCCACTTTTCAACAACGCTCACATAAGAAGGAAAGCTGTAAATGATATTCACGATGCTTCGGATCAACTGGGGAAGAACCATCATGATCAGGGCGTAAATAATCACCAGTAACAAAATAAGGGAAAGAAGAACGCAGCTCCACCGCACTGCTCTTCTGCCCCGTTTCTCAAGCTGAATGTTTTTTTTCTTCAGTAAAGGATAGATGACTGTATTTTCCATAAAATTGACGACAGGGCTTAAGACGTAGGCAATAGCAAAGCCATAGATGATAGGCGCCATAATGTTTAAAAACGTTTTGATTCCGGTGATCAACGTTTTCATATGGAAAATGCCGTAATAAAACAGCATACTTGCTGCAATTACAAGAAATGCAGTTACCCCCCAGTGCAGGTAACGGTTGTCCCAGCGAAATTTCATAAATAAAATCCTTTCAAATAAAATATTTTTATGTCCGCATAACAAAGATTATAACATGATTTTGGGGAGATGTCTCATAAAATTTTAAATTTTTCTGTATGATGTGAGGCGGAATGTTTTTGTACACACTCAGGCCTTGTATTAGCTGCAAGGCTATGGGTTAATAAAGTTTTTGTTGTTGTTTTGTAAAAAAAGAGCTATAATAAGGTTCTGGTTTTAAACAAGTCTTGAATGATTTACTAGAGCGTGTTTGAAAATTGCTTTCTGCAAGATGTATTCCACAATTTGTGGGAGATTTGTCACAAATGAGGGAGGCGTAGCGGGCTACGGCGACCGAATGCGGGGCAAATATACCGCAAAGTGGGGGATGCAGATTGCGGGAATGAATTTTCAAACACGCTCTAAACCGGCAGGACAGCCGGAACCGGTAAAGCCATAAATAAAATACGAGAAACAAGGGGGAACCATGAAGCTACAACAGGTATTAAGTGTGACACGCAAAGCAGTAGATGAATTTCAGATGATTGAAAGCGGGGATAAGATCGCTGTTGGTATCTCCGGAGGAAAAGACAGCCTGACTCTTCTTTATGCCCTGCACGGGCTTGCAAGATTTTACCCGAAGCCCTTTACCATTGAAGCGGTGACTGTGGATCTGGGATTTGAGGGCGTTTCCATGGAGCCCATCAGGGAACTGTGCGGGGAACTTGGAATCCACTACACGGTGATTCCAACGGAAATTGCGAAGATCATTTTTGACGACCGTAAGGAAAGCAATCCCTGCTCTCTCTGCGCGAAGATGCGCAAGGGCTCTTTAAATCAGGTAGCCAAGGAACTTGGATGCAATAAAGTGGCATATGCGCATCACAAGGATGACGTGGTAGAGACTATGCTGATGTCATTAATATTTGAAGGAAGATTCCATACGTTTTCTCCGGTTACTTACTGGGACCGCATGGATCTGACGCTGATTCGTCCCCTTCTGTTTATGGAGGAAATGGATGTGATCGGCTTCCAGCATAAATATAACCTTCCGGTGGTAAAGAACCGCTGTCCGGCGGACGGCAATACCAAGAGGGAATATGTCAAAAATCTTTTAAAGCAGCTTAATCATGAACATCCCGGAGTAAAGGAACGGATGTTTACCGCTGTTATGAACGGGAATCTCAAAGGCTGGACGCCTGTAAATAAAGGTTCATAAAGCATATATTCATAAAGCATATATAAGATAAAAAACATATAAAACATACAGGGCTTCCCCTTTTGCAGGGAAGCCCTTCTGTTTCTTCTGTTTCCTTTTTGGGTTATTGTATGACCGGGCAAAGCAAATGCTGATTATGAATGCCGTTTATCTGCTGCTGTCAAAAATCTTAATCGCCTCGATGATTACTTTAGCGGCATTCTCTACGCCCAGCTTGCTGCTGTCAACGCACAGACTGTATCCGCTGGCAGCGCCCCATTTTTTGTTGGTGTAATAATTATAGTAGCTTGCCCGGCTTTTGTCTGCTTTGACGATCATATCCCTGGTTTCCTTGGCGGATTTGCCGTGCTTGGAGGAAACCCGGTTGATACGCCAGTCAAGATCTGCATGGACAAATACGCTGAAGCAGTTTTTCCAGTCTGACAGGGCATAATCCGCGCAGCGTCCAACCATTACGCAGGGACCCTCTCCCGCAAGCTTCTTGATAGCGTCAAACTGTGCCAGAAAAACCTTATGGTTCATAGGCATATCGGTAAATCCGGCAGAAGAATATCCGAAAGAATATGTATCCATGACAAGAGAATACAAAAAGCTGTTGGTTGGCTTTTCGTCATGGTTTTCAAACAATTCCTTGCAGATACCGCTGTCATTGGCAGCATGCTCCAAAAGCTCTTTGTCATAGCATTTGATACCGAAATATTTGGCTACTTCCTGTCCGATCTGTCTTCCGGCGCTCCCGTATTCCCGTCCGATAGTAATGACTGAATTTGTACTATTCATAACTGTCAACTCCTTTCTAATGTAAAGCGGAATGAATCATTAATAAATATATTATACAATATTTTTCTGAAATTTCCAACTATTTTGTTGAATTTATGGCACTGTTTGTTACTGCTTACTTCCAAGCCTTGTATAACTACTGTTACATTCCAAGCCCTTATAAGATGTCCGGGCTTTGCTTAAGAGGCCAGCCGCTTCAGAAGCTCCCTGAAATATTCTGGGAGGGGCGCTTCAAATTCCATATATTCTCCTGTCTTTGGATGGATAAATCCGAGAACCATAGCGTGAAGGGCCTGTCCCTGTAAGTGATACGGGTTTTTCCCTGAACCGTAAACCTCGTCTCCAAGAAGGGGATGGCCGATGCTGGCCATGTGCACGCGGATCTGGTGGGTACGGCCTGTTTCCAGGCGGCATTCCACATAAGTGGCATTGCCGAAACGCTCCAGGACACGGTAATGGGTGACGGCGTCCTTGCCATTTTTGTAATTGATCGCCATTTTTTTGCGGTCTATGGGGTGACGTCCGATAGGGCCTTCGATGGTTCCCTCATCCTCTTTCAGATTGCCGCAGACGATTGCCCGGTAACGGCGTTTGATACTGTGGGCCTTGAGCTGTTCTGCCAGATCCCTGTGAGTGGTATCGTCCTTGCAGATCAGGAGGGCGCCTGTGGTGTCCTTATCGATCCTGTGGACGATACCCGGCCGCAAAACCCCGTTAATGCCGGAGAGATTTCCCTTACAGTGCGCGAGAACCGCGTTGACCAGAGTGTTTTCCATATGTCCTGCGCTTGGATGGACCACCATGCCCTTGGGTTTATTGACCACCAGAAGATACTCGTCTTCATACAAAATATCCAGAGGAATCTCCTGCGGCCTTACGTCAAGTTCCTTACTTTCCGGAACGGAAACCTCTATATAGTCCCCCTCCTGCGCCTTATAATTTGCTTTGGCGGGCCTTCCGTTTACGGATACCTGCCTGTCTTTTATTAATTTCTGGAGGTAGGAACGTGAAAGATCATGGCATTTTTCCGCCAGATAGCGGTCTACACGTGTTCCGGTTCCGTTTGCTTCCACAAAAAAGTTATATTTTTCCATAAAAATAATCGTTCCCCTATGATCGGTCATTCTCTCTTTTATATCTGGGATGAAGAAATGCGAAATCCTCGTCGTTGTATTTAAACACTGTAAATAAAACCAGCAGGATGCCGCTGCATACTACGTAGATATCCGCCACATTAAAAATCGGAAAATCAATCAGTGAAAAATAAACAAAATCCACTACGTATCCTCGTACCACCCGGTCGATAAAATTCCCCGCGGCCCCGCTTGACATCAGAAGCAGAATGCCCAGAAGGGGCATATAATACCGGGTTTTCGGAATCCGCAGATAAAGATAAAGCGCAGCCAGAAAAAACAGGAAGCATAATATCAGGAAAACAGTTGTTTTGCCTGCGAACATCCCGAATGCAATGCCGGTATTTTCCAGATATTTTAATTCCAGAACCTCCGGAATCAGAACAATGGACGGCCGTCCCTTAAGCCCGGAAACCGCAAGCTGCTTTGTCCACTGATCCAGCAGCGTAAGGGCAAAAACCATAAAAATTCCCGCCGCCGCGCAAAGGATGGGGGAAAGCTGACAGGATTTTTTCATGAATGGGACTCCTCCCGGGGCAGGATCACGGACTCAATGCCCTTTAAAAGCTCTTCGTCGGTAACGGTTTTATCGATGAAGCTTTTGCCGATGCCATCCATCAGGATGAATTTGATCTGTCCGCTTTCCATTTTTTTGTCTTTTTTAGTGGCGTTTAAAATATCCTGTGCTTTCAGGCCGCTGACCCCTGCCGGAATATGATACAATTGGCAGGCGCTGCAGATTTCCTCATATTCTGCCTGAGAGAGAAGCCCTCTGTTTCTGGAAATGGAAGCCGCCGCGATCAGTCCGATGCCGACGCATTGACCGTGGAGAAGACGGAAATCCATTAATTTCTCAATGGCATGCCCCACCGTGTGCCCCAGATTCAAAAGGGCGCGCTCTCCCTGCTCTTTTGGGTCGCGCTCCACGACTCCTGCTTTGATCTCGCAGCATCTGCGGATCATTTTGGAGAGCATGTCCATATCAAGGCTTTGAATCTGCTTATGGTTCGCGCAGACAAAACGGAAAAAGTCCCTGTCGCAGATCAGCCCGGTTTTCAGGATTTCACCCATACCGCAGATGAATTCTACCTCCGGCAGGGTGTGAATGGTCTGCATATTCATATAGACAAGGCGCGGCTGATGGAACGCGCCGACCATGTTTTTATACTGCTGGAAATCCACGCCTGTTTTTCCTCCCACGCTGCTGTCTACCTGGGAAAGCAGTGTGGTGGGAACCTGTATAAAGTCAATGCCGCGGAGATAGGTAGCCGCGCCGAAGCCTGTCAGGTCGCCGACCACGCCCCCTCCGAGAGCCACCAGAAACCCCTTTCGGTCCATGCCTCCCTGAATCAGGGCTTCGTACAGATTCTGTACGGTGTTGAGGTTTTTGTTCTTCTCTCCTGCCTCAAAGGTAAAGGTAAGGATCTGGTCAGAGACAGGGGCAAGAGCTTCCCGAACCTGCTCCAGATAAAGGGGCGCTACATTAGTATCCGTAACAATGCAGAGCTTCCGTCCTGAAAGCCCGGCTTCTTTTACGGTATCCGCCAGTGCGGAAAAATCTTTTTGGAAATAAATGGGATAACAGAAATCACCATCCCCGCTTGTTCTTTTTACATATAATTGATTTGTCATGCTGTTCCTCCTGTTATTACAACCTGCCTTTATACATAGAGCATAAGGCGGACGCCGGTTCTGCCCTTTTTGGTCTGGCGGGAAACGCCGTCATAGCGGAAACGCCCCTTGCCCCGGACGGAGACAATGTCGCCCTCCTTCGGTTCGTAGCCGTTGGAAGTGATAAGGCGGCCATTGACAAAAACCTGTCCGCCTTCAATAAAAGATACCATGCTGCTCCTGGATTCACGGAAAGCAAGAGCAATCAGAGAGTCCAGACGGACAGAGGCGCAGGTGCCGTTTACCGGCTCAAGCTTCGGTTCCGGCAGGGCGCCGGGATCCTCTACCCTGGTGATGGAGATATTGGTATGACGGACTCTGCACAGATTTTCCAGAAAGAATCCGGACATCTTGCGCTGGCAGAAGAACCATGCCGCGTCCTCCTGAACCAGGATATCTCCGATCACGCTTCTGTCTACGCCCAGGTTCAGCAGAGCGCCAAGGTAATCTCTGTGAGTGAGCTTTTCGGAAAATTTAAGGGCCTTTGGCTCGATCTTCAGGCAGTCAATGGGATATTCCCATGGAAAGACAAGAGCATCAGGATGAAAAGCTATCATCTGACGCTCAGCATACGTATAGCCGCCAAAGCTCTCCATGATAACGCCCGGTATCCGGATGCCTCGGCTGTGAATGATGTTTTGTTCGTTTAAATTAAGAAAATCCGAAAAGGTTACTATATCCCTCTGATAAGACATATTGGCCAATTCCCGGATTCTCTTAAGAAAAAATTCATCTCGTTCCATTACGGATCAGTACCCCGCTCTGACGGAAGGCATGGAGCTTTCCAAAATATTCTGTAAGTCTCCGGTAATGTCCACATTGGACGGCGCGAGAACGAAGATATAGCTGGAAATCTTGCGTAAAGTACCGTCAATGGCATAGCATGCGCCGGAACAGAAATCAATGATCCTCTGTGCAAGTTCAACGTCGATTCCTTCAAGATTAAGGATTACTGTAGAATTATCTAACAGTGTATCAGTGATCTCCCTGTTATCTTCCATGCTGGTCGGCCTGATCACACAGACTTCCATATTGGCGGCCTGGGTAGTACGTCTGCTGCTGCGCATAGGCGTGATCTTGGAGGAAGAGGCCGGACGTACAGTCTTCTCCTGTTTAACAGGCGTTTTGGAAACGGAAGCGGCGGCTGTCCTGGAAGTTACCTTGGGAGCAGGCTTCACCGGCTCGTCGTCAAGATCCAGATCGTCCTCGTCATCCTCGTCGTCCCTCTTCTTGTTGAATTTCTGGAAGAATTTTTTCTTGGGCTTGTCCTCTTCATCGTCCAGGAAATCATCGTCCTCTACTTCGTCGAGCAGATCGTCGTCAAGAAAGTCCTCTTCATCATAGTCGTCATTCAGTTTAATGGCATCCAAAAGCTTATCAAAAACGCTCATTTTATAACTCCAATCTTTATTATTATCAATGCTTATAATCTCGTTCGCCGAAAATGCCTGTTCCTACACGCACCATCGTAGAGCCTTCCTGTACGGCGACCTGATAATCTCCGGTCATTCCCATGCTCAGAACACTCATAGTAATATTATTAATGTTTTTTGCGGTAATGTCAACACTTAATTTCTTTAATTCACGAAAAATTTGCCGATTATCTTCGGGATTTTCGACATATGGAGCAATTGTCATAAGTCCTTTGACCTCTAAATGCTCAAATTCTGAGATGGTTTCCAATAAAGGAATGACTTCACTGGTCTTAAGGCCGAACTTGCTCTCTTCCTCTGCCACATTGACTTCAATGAGGATGGGAATCCGTCTCTGATGTTTGGCCGCTTCCTGCTCAATGGCCTCGGCAAGCCTCAGAGAGTCCACGGAATGGATCATGGCAGCCTTGTCTGCAATATATTTGACCTTGTTTCTCTGTAAATGACCGATCATATGCCACTGTATGTCACCGGGAAGGCGGTCATACTTATCCATGATCTCCTGCACCTTGTTTTCGCCGAAAACGCGGGCGCCTGCATCATAGGCTTCCTTCAGCATTTCTACGGGCTTTGTCTTACTGACAGCTACCAGGGTAACCTCCGAAGGATCCCTCTCCACTGCCATACAGGCCTCTTTGATATTATTCCTGACTTGTTCCAAATTCTCTGCGATCATTATATATGCGCCTCCATTTACAATAATTCTGAAATTACAATAATATTTGTGACAAATCTCCCACAAACTGTGAAATACATCTTGCAGAAAGCAATTTTCAAACATGCTCTAATATAAAATATCCTCTTCATCCACCTGGCTTGCATCTCTTACGATATGATCGTAACGGGAAAGGCCGTAGGAGGTATTTTTGGATACGATTGCATATTCCTCATTCTGATCCAGAATTTCGATTCTGCGAAAAACGGCATAGCCTTTATTGATACAATAAACACCCTCCAGGACGCCGATGTCTCCCACAATGAATTTGCTCTGGTTTGCCTGATTGACAATGGCGTCTCCCTCGTTAAACGCGCTTTTATCTACATAGTAGAGATAGCTTGTTTCCTGAGAAGAATCACTGTCAGTGGAAGAGCCGGATTGGGTAACCTCGATGCTTGCATAAATATCCGTATTTACAAAGGTATTAGAGGATTCTCCGTCCTTTGTTCTGTTTTCCACCATAAAGCCTACCTCCTGGCTGTCCTCATTTGTGGTGGAATATTCGGAAGGAATCGTATAAAATTCCTTAGTAACGATGGAGGTAAGGGGGATCTTAAGGCCGGTGACCGTATTTGTAACCAGCTCGATCTCCAGAAAGCGGTCGGACGCGTAGCGGATAAGCCCTTTGTTAAAGTCGATTCTGCCGTACTTGGCGCCGTCAATCTCCATAATGGAAAAATCACCGCTCTGTGTCATATCGTCTTTAAGAAATTTTACACGTATGGAAGTTCGGTCGGCAAGCTTGACAGCCTGCTTTTCGCTTAAGGGAATGAGAAGGCTCCAACGTTCATCTGTAATGATCGTATAGACATCATCCCCGGCCTTCACCTGATCTTGTGTCTTTAAATCTGTCTCATGGTAAGAATTCTGGTCAAAATCCGCGGCTGTAACAGTGTCTACGGTTTTGCTTTCGTAGCCGTCCATGGAATACAGGATAATACCGTCTGATTTGGCTCTGGATATGGTCTGGTTTCCAAGAGTGTTTGCATAGCTGACCGCCGCGGCGCCGTCTTCCTCTGAGGAAGTATTTTCTGCCGTAACAGCATATTGAAGGATATTCCCCTCCAACTGGTATTTGAAGCTGTAGGTACTGTTAAATTTGCTTGGGTTAAAGCCCTTGGAAAAGCTTTGCATATCGCTTCTGATCCTGGACAGATCTTCTGCGCTCAGTTCGGTCTGGACTTCCGGAGTCTGTGTGCTGCTCAGGCCATATACGGCTCCGTTGGCATTGATCTTGTTGCCTTCTCTGGCAAAATAAGAAATATAACCGTTGGACTCGGCCTTGTTTGTGACCTCCTCGCGGATAGCAAGACCCGTGTAGGTTTCATTTCTGGACAGAGGGCCGGCAATTACCTGATAAGACTCAATGCGGCTGGAGGTCAGATACAAAATTGCACTGAACAGCATATAGACAAACAGAGCTCCAAACATGATAGTTCCGATATTCAGCCCGAAAACACGGCGTATTTTTGAGAGGATTCCAGGGCTTCTGCTGGTTTTCTTTTTATTATTAGGCAAGCAAATGCCTCCTTCACCTTATTAGTCTTTATTAGTCTTCTGGACTGGCAAACGACTGTAAAACAGGCTTGCCAGTGATTGATCAAAGCCTATTGTACCATTTTATGACATTAATGACAAGAAAAACAGACAAGAAAGTTGCTGGCCGCAAGTCTTTGTATAAATCCAGCAGCCTGTGCAAGGGGAGTGAACAGCAATAAAAAAAGCAGCCGCGTTCTTACAAAAGGGAACGCGGCTGCTGAAATAGCTGAATTTTATGGAGTTTTAGGAATGCTCGCGTTTATTTCACGGATATTTTCTTGACGGCCCATTTGCCGTAGACCTTAGTACCGTTCTGGACTGTATATGCGCGGATTCCGAAATAATAGGTTCCCTTGGGAATGTTTTTCAGGCTGATGGAGCCGTATTTGCGGTTGGTATAGGTCTTTAACCTGGAAGAAGGTTTGAAGGTGGTACTGGAAAACTTCTGAGTTGCCAGTACGTATTCATACCGGTAGGCGTTGGACGCCTTGCAGTAGGTAGCTGTCAGAGTGCCCTTCCCGGTCTTGCAGGTCTTGAATTTGGGAGTGCCGGGGGTCTGGCCTGTGATCTTGACCACGCAGACATCCGACCAGGGGCTGAAGACCTTCGTGCCGTCTTTATCCAGGCGGTATGCGTGAACCGCCGCGTAATAGGTACCCTTCTGCAGATAAGAAAAGACTGCGCTTGTGGTTGCGTCCTGTTTCTTTACGGAAAGGTAATTTTTGGCTTTCAGGAAGCTTGGGGAAGTGCCGAGCACATAGTCATATCCGTCAATTTTTTCTGAGGAAGCCTTTGCGGATAATGTCAGGCGGTTTCCGTTTGATACCTTTGTGGTAGCAAGCTCCGGTTTGGACGGCGCGATAGTGATCGCGTCGGAGGTCGCTTCTCCGATACCTTTGATACAGATATTACACTCGTAGCCCAGATCCATCATATCAGACCACTTCTCTCCGTCGTAAAGATAACTCTGGCCGTAATCGGCAGTGTAAATCCTGAGCCCTGTATCGGAAGTAAGACGTTCATGGGGAACGTAGCCGTTTTTGTGGTCAAATTCCAGTTGGACGGCGAATTTCTCGTTTGCCGCGATGGGAATTGCCTGGGTCAGGTCAATGGTATAATATCCGCTATAATTGACAGTTCCTGTCTGGGTATGCACCAGTTCTCCCGTATCCGGCGAGGTATCCACATAGCGGTAAACGGAAATCTTATATTTCAGCGGGAATGCCGCTGCATAAAAGCTTACCTGACGCAAATACTGAGCCTGTTCTGACAAAAAGACGTTAGCGCCGGAAATCCTCAGATCATCACGTGGCGTCTCTGGACGGATAACGGAAGAATATCCGGTTCCGTCATACTGGCTGATGATCAGGTTATCCTGGCTGCCAAGAGGCTCGTCTTCCATTTCGTAGAAAGCCGGAGATTTCAGGGAACGGTCATAGTAGGATACCCAGTAGTAGCCGTTCTCCCCCTTGTCGGCGCCCCAGCTGTTCTGCATGAGGAAAGCGCCGGGCTTTTCGGCCTTGGTTACCTTGCTGTCGTCCCATCCTATCAGAGTGACAGAATGATCCGGGGTGTAAGGCTCGGAGCTGTAAAAGCTGTTGGTTTCAGCGTCATAGGTATTGGGCGAACCGGTCGCCTTAATGCCGATCTCCACAGCTCCATGGTTTTTGATAAACTGTTTGACGATTCTGACTTTATCCGCACGGTAAGAGACAGGCCCGTTGACGGTAGCCTGATAATTGATCTCCGGAAGCCAGTAGCAGTTCCTGAGACGTCCTTCGGAGGTCTTTTTGTTAATGATGCCGTCCAGAATGCTGGTGGTATTTCCCGCGCCGTCTGAGGCGTCCGCGTCAAATAACAGCGACAGGGGGTAATCCTTACTGTAGGCGACGCCGTAGCCTCTTGCGAGAGTTGCAATAGAATAAAGACGGTTGCCGCTCCCCTGGGTCCATCGCGCTGTCTGTCCGTTACTAAAAGGGACATAGGTCTCCCCACGTGTAGGGTCGTCGGGGTCGTCATTCTGCCCGTGGAAGGTACTGTATACCAGATGCGCCTCGGAAAGATCCAGACTGCCTGATGCCAGGTTCTGCTTGATCAGTCCGGTTTCGATAGATTCCAGAGCGCTGAAAGCCCAGCAGACATTTAAGGATGCCTGATTCTTCACCGGTGTGGAGCAGCCTTCATCAAGGAGACTGTAGGCCGATACCTCGTAAAAAACTTCTGAGGTGTCCGAAGGCTCATCGGAAAATAAGGTAAGATCGCTGTCTGAGGAATCCTCTGCGGAGAAAACATCAATATCTCCCGGAGCCTCTGCATCGGAGCTGTCATCCTGAAAAATATCAGAACTGCCATCTGAAGGATCAGAGAAGCTGTCGTCCGAAAATGCGCTTGCCGGGTCGATCTCATTACTGTAAGCCTGTATTTCACCGTCAGTAAGCGTTTCGTCCGAAGAGGTACCGGAAGCTGTATCCTCCAAAGGAATATCCTCAAGCTCAAACTGAACGGCAGGATCGTAAACCGGAATGTATCCGGATTCTGAGGCTTCACCCTCTACCAGTTCAAACAGTTCATAAACCGTACCGGCCTGTACAAGGGAAGAAGAACCGAGTATCAATGCCAGAGACATGGCAAAGCAGGCAGAGAGCCTCTTTCTTAAAAGTTTGTATTTCATATCTAATCACCTGTATTCCTTGTGTTAGACGGGGTTATATACATTATATAAGGGATATTGCCAATTTGCAAGCAGAAAGTTGGCGCGAACGTATTTTCTCGAATATTTGTTTGCTTTTTCCGAAAGGATGTGGTATAATAAGAAAAAATAATGAAAAACGGGAGGGAATCCTTATGTCATACGGAAAAATCAGCAAGAAACAACAGGAAATTCTGGATTATATTAAAAATGAGATTCTTAACCGCGGCTTTCCGCCCTCGGTACGTGAGATCTGTGAAGCGGTAAATCTGAAGTCTACTTCTTCTGTCCATTCCCATCTGGAGGCATTGGAGAAGAACGGATATATCCGCAGAGACGCCACCAAGCCCCGTGCCATCGAGATTATCGACGATAATTTTAATCTTGTGCGCCGGGAAGTGGTGAATGTTCCTCTGGTGGGGATGGTAACGGCAGGCCAGCCGATTCTGGCAGTAGAGAATATCGAGGCTTATTTTCCGGTCCCTGCAGAATTTATGCCCAATGAGCAGTCCTTTATGCTTCGGGTAAAGGGAGAAAGCATGGTGAAGGCAGGGATCTTTGACGGAGATCAGGTCCTGGTAAAACAGCAGACAACGGCAGAGAACGGGGATATTGTGGTGGCTTTGATCGAAGATTCGGCTACAGTGAAGACCTTTTACAAAGAAGACGGCCATTATCGTCTTCAGCCGGAGAACGACACCATGGATCCCATTATCGTAGAGGACGAGGTACAGATCCTTGGCAAGGTGTTTGGAGTATTCCGTTTCTATGAATAAACTCCCCGGAGCGGCCGGATACGGATTGCGGGAATGGATTTTCAAACACACTCTAAGATTCGCGAGCGTGTCTTGGCGCGGGATTCGGGGCAGCTACGCTGACCCGAATCCCGCACATCTTCGCGGATTTTTTCTGATCTTAATTATTAAAATAAAACAGGTTTAGTTTACATAATAGTGTTACGGTAAATTAAAATGACGTTTTATCCGAGAAATTCATCCATATCCAGTATTTTTCCGTCCCGCCAGATTCTTTCCAGATCATAGAACAAACGGTTTTCTTCATCAAAGACATGAACGATCAGATCGCCGTAATCCATAAGGATCCAACTGGAATTTTTGGTTCCTTCGATCTGCTTGGCTTCATATCCCGCACGGCCCAGCTCTTCTTCCACATTGTCGACCATTGCCTGTACCTGATTCTGATTGGTTCCGCTGGCAATGATGAAATAATCTGCAATTACGGATACCTCATGGATATCAATAACCTTAATATCCTGGCCTTTCTTGTCGTCTAACGCCTTTAAGGCAAGGCGCGTCATTTCTTTCCCTGTGTTCATATGCAATCCTCCTTTTTGAAATTATGATGAAGGAGCCAAAAGGCAGCATGACAAATAGGACCTTTTGACTCTGGTATCATATTATGTATAAGATATTTATTTCTGCGGAACGCGCAGTTTCTCAATGTGCAGATCTTTATAATAGATAAAAGCGTCCCTGGTGGCGCCGTCGATATCCTTGGGGTTTTCTTCAAGATAGATCAGCGTGTCCTTAAGGATTTCATACATGCATTCATCCAGGTCTTCGAAAGCCAGCCTGCGGACTTTGGGAAGGTGCGGCGCTTTTGTACGCATAGGTTCGATATAATCTGCGATATATACGATTTTTTCCAGGGTACTCATAGCCGGCCGGCCGGTGGTATGGTAAGTGATGGCGGACAGGATCTCTTCATCCCTGATGCCATATTTTTCTTTTGCCAGATATGCGCCCAGTTTTGCATGAAGCAAAAATGGATGCTCTTTCTCAAAATCTGTAGCGTGAATCTTGTGCTGGCTGCACATTTTCAGCTTTTTCTTATTGGGAATACACTTGGCGCAGTCGTGCAGAAGTCCTGCGGCCTGCGCATCTGTAAGTGAATAGCCGTGTGCCATGGCAAGCGCCGCACAGGTGTACATAACGCCCATGGTATGCGCATACCGTTCTTCATCAAGATATTTGGCAAGCTTTTTTTCCATTTTTAAAAAATCATACTCTGCCATTTGACCCGTATTCCTCTCTCACCGAATGGTAAATATTATGATGGTAAATATATTGGATGACACTGTCCGGAACATAATATTTCAGACTTCTGCGCTCTTTGATCCAACTGCGGATAAGCTGGCTCGAAATATCAATATTCATGGTGTCCAGCCGTATAAAATGTCCGCCGTATTTCAGGGACAGGAGCTCCATTTCCCTGTCCAGCTCCGTGATGGAGGTATGGTTCCTGGTGGCAACTACGAGAGTACATGCTGCACAGATGCGCTTTGGCTCCATCCAGGTGGAAAAATTGTACAGGGAATCCGCTCCGATGATAAAATAATAATCATTGTCAGGATTCGCTTTTTTTAATGCTTCCAGTGTCCGATAGGTATAAGAATAACCCTTTTCCTTCATTTCTATCAGCGATAAAGAAAAATGCGGGTTATCCGCGATGGCTTTCTGCACCATGGATACTCTCTGTTCATCTGTGGCGCGTCCGATACGGTTTCTTTTATGCGGCGGATTGCCGGAAGGCATAAACAACACCTTGTCAAGACCAAGCTGTTCGTATGCCTTTTCTCCGAGAATCAGATGCCCCACATGAATGGGGTCAAAGGTTCCGCCCATAATTCCGATTTTCCTGCGGGTGTTTTCCATGTAACAACCTCCGTGATCAGCAACATGCCTGAAATTACTGTTCTGAAATATATTATGGAAGAATGATTTTTTTCTTTTCATTCTTTCCTTCCCGGTATAATACGATCTTTTTGCCGATGACCTGCACTACCTGGGAATGGGTACGTTCTGCAAGAAGTTCTGCCATTTCCCGGGGATCGTACAGACAGTTCTGGAGTACGCTGATCTTGATCAGTTCTCTTGCTGCCAGAGCTTCGTTTACGGACTCTGTATTCTCCGGTGTGACGCCGTCCTTTCCAAGCTGGATAATGGGTTCGGTTTTCATTGCAAGGCTTTTTAAATATGCTCTCTGTTTACTTGTCATGATAATTGTTTCCTTTTTTATATAATCAAAAAACTATGATGAAAGCGTCGGTATCTTTCATATAATCCCAAAACTATTATAAAAAATAATCCAAAAACTATTATAAAGCTTTAGTATCTTTTATAATAATCCAAAAAATATAATGAAAGCTTCAGTATCTAATCATTTATAATAATCAAAATCAAATCCGTACATACGCACGGTATCGCCCTCCTGGATGCCGGCCTTTTCCAGTTCTTCAAGAATGCCGCCGTCCTTTAGGAATTTCTGGAAGAAGGCAAAGCCTTTTTCAGAATCCAGGTTGGTGTATCCCAGCATTTTTTCGATTTTTGGTCCTTCTACGATAAAGACGTTTTCATCTTTTTCATCCCGTTCTACAGTAAATGGAAGCTGCTCTGTGATCAGGACATCCTCCGGGAAAAATTCCTGCCGGAAGATGATCGGTTCCTGTTTGGTATTATCCAGAAGCTCTTTTACTGCGTATAAAAGTTCCTTTACACCCTGTCCGGAAACTGCGGATATAGGAAAGACCTTAATTCCCTGCGGCTCAAATTCTTCTTTTAAAAGCTCGATCGTGCCGTCGTCCTCATCATAAATACAGTCAATCTTATTGGCCGCGATCACCTGGGGACGTGCTGCGATTTCCGGGTTGTAGGCTTTTAATTCTTTGTTGATCTTGTAAATATCGTCGATAGGATCTCTTCCTTCTGTGGAAGCGGCGTCAACGATATGGATCATAACCCTGGTACGTTCAATATGGCGGAGAAATTCATGCCCCAGTCCCACGCCTTCCGACGCGCCCTCGATCAGCCCCGGAATGTCTGCGATGACAAAACCGCCGCCTTCCATATCCACGACACCCAGATTGGGACTTAAGGTGGTAAAATGATAATTGGCGATTTTGGGCTGGGCGTTGGTGACCCTGGAAAGGAGGGTGGATTTTCCTACATTGGGAAAACCTACCAGACCTACGTCCGCAATAACTTTAAGCTCTAACAGTATTTCCAGCTCCTGTGCAGGCTGTCCTGGTTGTGCATATTTCGGAACCTGCATAGTTGCTGTGGCATAATGCATATTGCCTTTTCCGCCCCGTCCGCCCTTTAAAATGATTTGTCTGCGGTTTGTGCCGGACATGTCTGCAATGACTTTCCGGGATTGCGCATCCATGATCACTGTACCTTCCGGAACCTTCAGGATGATATCCTCTCCGTCTGCGCCGTGGCAGCGCCGTTTTCCGCCGCTCTCGCCGTCCTGGGCTTTATATTTTCTTTTGTGCCGGTAATCGCCAAGTGTATTCTGGCCTTCATCCACTTCAAAAATCACATCACCACCGCGTCCGCCGTCGCCCCCGTCCGGACCTCCGTTTGGTACAAATAATTCCCTGCGGAAGCTTACATGGCCGTCGCCGCCTTTACCGGAGCGGATGATGATCTTTGCTCTGTCTGCAAACATATGACACCTCAATTCTTATTAACCACAGATTAGAGTGTGTTTGAAGATGCATATTGCGGGAATGGATTTTCAAACACGCTCTAGTATCTCTGTGAACAGCAATACTCTTCTGCTTCTGATATAATCCAAAGAAAGGCTCCAAACCTGTGCGATTTGAAGCCTTCTGCTGAACTGAAATTATTCTGCCTCTACTGGAACGATAGAAACCTGTTTCTTATCGCGTCCTTTTCTGGTGTATCTTACGACACCGTCTGTCAGTGCAAATAAAGTATAATCTCTACCGCATCCTACGTTCACACCCGGGTGAATCTTAGTTCCGCGCTGTCTGTAAAGAATGTTTCCGGCTTTTACAAACTGTCCGTCTGCTCTCTTCGCACCTAATCTCTTGGATTCGGAATCACGGCCGTTCTTAGTAGAACCAACACCTTTTTTATGTGCGAATAACTGAAGGTTCATTTTCATCATGTGGTTACACCTCCTTGACTTTTATGGTCAAATATCGATTCTTATAGCTATGTGCAATGTCTGTTAAGCCGAGAACGAGAGAATCCATCAATAAGGTTCCTCTCTCTGTAGCAGGCTTCATGAAGTGAAAGGATACATAACCATCCTTCTCTTCTGCTTCAATGGAATCGTCAGTAAAGGCCTCAAGGGAATTTACTGTATTGATGATCAGTGCGGATACAGCGGCACAGACGATATCCTGTCCTTCCTCAGCATATCCGGCATGTCCACTGGAAGTGAAGCTGACATACGAATGATTTCTCTTCTTAACTGTGATTTTAATCATAATAACACCAGATTAACCGTTGATTTTTTCAATCTTCACTTTAGTGAACTGCTGTCTATGACCGTTTTTCTTGTGATATCCAGTTTTTCTTTTGTATTTGTAAACGATAACTTTTTTAGCTTTACCGTTTTCAACTACAGAAGCGGTAACACTGGCATTTGCTACATCAGCACCAACTTTTAATCCGTTATCGCTGACTGCGATTACATTATCAAAAGTAACGGTTTCACCAGCTTCAACACCGAGTTTTTCAACTCTGATTACGTCGCCCTCGGCAACTTTGTACTGTTTACCACCTGTTGCAATAATTGCGTACATAATGGCACCTCCTATAAACTTTACTCGCCAAATATGGTGGCCATACGGCTCTTAAACCTCTTTGTGCGGCACACTCAATTATCTTAGCACGGAAATTCTGGTTCGTCAATATGGTTTTTTGAAAAAATCAATATTTTAACTGCAGATAAGTATGCAATAAAGCGAATGTCCGCTTTACCAAAAAAGCAACGCGAACGGATACGCATTGCTTTTTGGGGTTATACTGTTTTGTTTACCTGGCGGCAGTCAACTCAGGCCATGGATAATCTGCGTTTTACCTCTCTCATATCCGAGTTCAGGCTCTGGACATTTATTGCCAGGGATTCGTAGCGGACATACATTTCATGCATTTCATTGAAATGTTTTTGGATAAAGAAGTGTCCTTCCGCCACAATATTGATTTGCTTACGGATATCATTTTCCACCAATAAACGGAGGCTTCTCTGTTCTGCCTTGATATCAGAGATATCTTGCTTCATGACCGCCTGTTCAGCTTTGATGTCGGAAATTTCAGCTTTGATATCGACAATATCCTGCTTCATGACCGCTTGTTCTGCCTTGATGTCGGAAATTTCAGCTTTGATATCGACAATATCTTGCTTCATAACCGCCTGCTCAGCTTTGATATCGACAATATCTTGCTTCATG
>JAUNGB010000078.1 GCA_030524715.1 Eubacteriales bacterium
GAACGGTACGCTACGTGGTGTGGAAGGGGAGGGTAAAATCTCCCCTATCCGATTAGCTAGCGGATGACTGTGTCGTTGACGATGGAAATAAAATTTTTTAATATACTGTTTACGGAACCGCGTTTATAGAAAAAACCGTAGGACAGTGGCGCTGTATTTTTCAAAGGAACATAGCTTATTTCGGAAGTCATATAATTCAGCCTGGGTAGAATCGAGCAGCCATATCCGGCTCGGATCAGCGTGAGTAAAACCTGAAAGCTTTCACAGATATAGGTGCATTCAGGCAGCGTATGCTGGCTGATCTGATCCTGAATGGCCGCCGCTTTTGACGGGATCGAATAGGAATTACACGTAACAATACTTTCAGAATAAAGCTCCTGTTCTGTGATTTCTGATTTCCCGGAGTAAGGATGTCCCTTTGATAATGCACAGCAGACAGGAATTTGAAATAATTCCCGGTAAACCATCCCCTCTTTGGATGGAATGTCATCTTTAAAACCAAACAACAGGTCGATTTCGCCCTGGTAAAAAAGATTCAGGATAGACCTGTGGGGGATAACCCTTACGAATGGGTGAAGCTGGGGAAGCTCCGCCTTGCAGGATTTCAGAACCCTACAGAGCAGATCCAGGTCGGCGTCATTTCCGCATCCGATGGATAACACCTGGACATCGACGCCATGATCACGCTGTATTCTGGCAGTCGCGATTTTCAGCCTTCCCATAACGCTCTTGGCATCTTCCAGAAAACGAAGTCCCGCAGGGGTAAGCGTAACTGTTCTGGTGGTGCGGTGCAGTAATTTTGTTCCCAATTCCTCTTCCAGAGAATGAATTTGACGGGAAACGGCGGACTGGGTAATGTTAAGGATTTCTGCGGCGCGGGCAAAATTCAGATTCTCCGCCACCTGGATAAAGCTTTCTAATTGTGCTGTATTCATTTTATTCACCTCAATTATTGCGTTTTTATCATTGATAATACCATTTATTCACTTCACTTTCAAGAGGAAATGTGGTTAAATATTTTTATAAAACAGTTAGAGCGAAAGTAGTTATTTAGTAGTTTCAAACGGAGGAGGAATGACTTGTATAAGTACATGAGAAGGTAATTGCAATAAGCAGGAACAGATTTGATTATCAAGGGAGGTAAGAATGGGAAGACTTGAAAACAAAATTGCAGTGATTACCGGAGCAACATCAGGGATTGGAGAAGCAGTTGCGCTGATGTATGCAAAGGAGGGGGCAAAAATAGTTGCCGTAGGAAGAAACCAGGAAAAAGGAAAGGAACTTACGGACAGGATTGCATCTATGAATGGCGAGAGTATATTCGTTGCATGCGACCTTCGCAAAAAGGCTTCGATTGAGGCGCTGAAAAAAGCGGCTTATGACAGATTTGGCAGGGTGGATATCTTATTTAACTCTGCAGGCGTTTTAGTACATAAGCCATTTCTTGAACAAAATGATGAGGATTTCGATCTGATTATGGAAACAAACTATCGTGCCTATGTCTGGACAATGCAGGCATTTCTACCGGGAATGGTGGAGCAGGGGAAAGGAAATATCATCAATGTTGCATCTGTTTCGGCTGTCTGGCCGGAACTGAATTCGTATTTTTATGGAGCCATGAAGGCAGCGGTTACCAATCTTTCCAGAAATGTAGCAAAAGAATATGCGAGAAAGGGAATTCGTGTAAATTGTATTCTTCCGGGACCGATCAATACCGGAATGACCCCGGAGCAGATCAAAAAAAGCAAGGAAGCGCAGCAGGGTATGATTGATACGGTATGCATGGTCGGGCGTCTTGGAGAACCAGAGGATATTGCCTATGGCGCGGTATACCTGGGTTCTGATGAATCCTCGTTTGTAACAGGGACAAATCTTGTGATTGACGGAGGCGTCTGCATCAGCAATTAGAGCAGGAAAAAATGGTCGAAATAAGCAAACAGGAGGTTCTGAAAGTGAAAAAAGAAATTGATTTCGGGAAAAGGCTGGCGATTGGCTGTTTAAGGCTTCCGGTAATTTCCGATGCGGTTTACCGGGATGGCTTTTTCCGTGATGATTCAAAGGTAGATGAGGAACTATTTACGAAAATCGTAGATAAGGCAATGGCGAATGGATACAATTACTTTGACACTTCCTGGTTTTACCACGGAGGCAATTCGGAGCGGGCGATCGGCAACTGTGTAGCGGCTCGTTATCCGAGAGATTCCTTTATTCTTTCCGACAAGATGCCGGTAAAATTTATGAAAAAAGGCAGTGAGATGGAGCCGATTTTTGAGGAGCAGTTGAAAAGATGTCAGGTAGACTACTTTGATTTTTATCTGATCCATGCAATCAGTTCGGAAACCTACGAGAAATGGAAGAATGAAGGACTGTTTGAATTTCTGGTAAAAAAGAGAGAGGAAGGAAAGTTCCGGGAATTTGGTATGTCGCTTCATGAAACGCCGGAGTTTCTGGACATGGTTCTGACGGAACACCCGGAAGTGGATTTTGTACTGCTGCAGATCAACTATGTTGATTGGAATTCACCGGCAATCCGTTCAAGAGAGCTATATGAAACAGCAATGAAACACGGGAAACCGATTGTGGTTATGGAACCCTGTAAAGGCGGCACGTTGGCGAATGTACCGAAAGAAGCGGAAAAACTGATGAAGGCTTATAATCCGGACGCTTCCATCGCTTCCTGGGCGTATCGTTGGGTGGCGTCGCTTCCAGGCGTCCGTGTGGTGGCGGCTGGAATGCCAAAGATGGAATTTTTGGAAGATAATATGAAAACCTTCGATAATTTTGTACCTATGAATGATGAGGAATATAAAATTATTGATCAAGTTGTGGAGATTATCAATGCCAATACGGCGATTGCCTGTACAAACTGTAAATATTGCGAAGAAAAATGCCCCAAAAAGATTCCGGCGGGCGACTATTTTGCTTTATATAATGAGTGGAAACGACAGAGTGAAAGCTCCAGCTATAATGACGTAAATACATCTGCGCTGACTTACGGAAGCTGGATTGAACACAGACCTTCCGCGGCTGAATGTATCGGCTGCAAGCAATGTGAAAAGGTCTGTCCGCAGCATCTTCCAATCGCATCTTTGCTGAAAGAAAAAATCGACGGAGAACTCTGGTCCTGCAATCCGGCTTCCATGCTGGCTGCTAAACTGGAAAAGGATAAGTAAGGAGGACAAAAATGTATATTTGTACAACAGTCGGAAAGCTGAAAGAAGGAAAACTGGAAGAAGTCTTAAAGGCAGCCGAAATTCTTGCAAAGGCGACCAGAAAACAGCCTGGTAATCTGTATTATCATGTGTATGTTCCGGATAACAGGAAGAATTGCTTTGCGACAACGGAAGGCTGGGAATGCGTGGCAGATTTTCAGGAGCATGTGGGTCATACGGAAGATCCGCAAGATCCGCTCCATACCTTTAATATGACCGTCGGCCCTGCCTCTGCCGGGGAACCGGATATTTTTTCGGGAGAGTCTGTGCTTTAAAAATTTTAATATCTATTGTATGAAAGGACTGCAGGTACATGATTCATATCTGCAGTCTTTATTTATATATGAGCAAGCGTAATTGTTCTGGCAGTGTAAAGCAGTAATTTTATTCATCTTAATTATTGCGTTTTCATCATTGATAATACCATTTATTCACTTCACTTTCAAGAGAAAATGTGGTTAAATATTCCTTGTAAAAAAATAGTTAGAAAGAAAGTAGTTACTTAGCGGCTTCAAAAAGAAGCCCAATTTTTTTACAAAAATATTGGCACTCGAATAAAAAGAGTGCTAACAAAAAAACGAAAGAAAGGCAGGGACAATTATGAAATTAAGACCATTGGGAGACAGAGTAATTCTGGAGCATCAGGAGACAGAGGAAAAGTCACAGGCAGGCATTATTCTTCCGGACAGTGCAAAAGAAAAACCACAGGAGGCGGTTGTCGTAGCTGTTGGGTCAGGAAAGTCTGATGATGGAAAAACGTGTGAAATGCAGGTAAAGGAAGGAGACAGGGTTATTTTTTCAAAATATTCCGGAACCGATATAAAGGTTGGAGATAAGGAATACATTGTCGTCCGGCAAAAAGATATTATTGCAGTTGTAGAGTAAGAAAAAACAGAAAGAAGGGTTCAATGATGGCTAAGAAAATTTGTTTTGATACTATGGCGAGAAGAAAAATGGAAGCGGGTGTGAATAAGCTTGCCAATACGGTAAAGATCACCCTTGGTCCGAAAGGCAGGAATGTGGTGCTTGACCAGGCGCATGGAGCGCCGTTGATTACCAATGACGGAGTAACGATTGCAAAGGAAATTGAACTGTCAGACCGCTATGAAAATATGGGTGCGCAGTTGGTAAAGGAGGTCGCCTCAAAGACGAATGATACTGCCGGAGACGGAACAACAACGGCAACAGTACTTGCACAGGCGCTTATCCACGAGGGAATGAAAAATGTTGCTGCCGGAGCAAATCCGATCCTTCTGCGAAAGGGTATGAAAAAAGCAGCAAAAGCAGCAGTGGAAGCCATTGAAGAGATGAGCGAGCCGGTTACCGGAAGGGAACAGATCGCGAAAATTGCGGCGATTTCTGCAGGCAATGAAGAGGTCGGGGAAATGATCGCGGACGCCATTGAAAAAATCGGGAAGAACGGCGTCGTTACCATCGAAGAATCTAAAACCATGAAAACAGAAATTGACGTGGTAAAGGGAATGCAGTTTGAACAGGGATATCTTTCTTCTTATATGTGCGACGATAAAGAGACTATGACGGCAAATATGGAAAATCCTAAGATTCTGATTACCGACAGAAAGATATCGAATATTCAAGATATCATCCCTCTTCTGGAACAGACGGCACAGGAGGGAAGCAGTCTTTTAATCATTGCCGATGATGTGGAAGGTGAAGCGCTTACTACGCTGATCGTTAATAAATTGCGGGGAACTTTGAAGGCAGTGGCAGTAAAAGCTCCGGGGTATGGAGATACTAGGAAGGAGCTACTGAAGGATATCGGAATCCTTACAGGCGCCGAGCCGGTAATGGAAGAACTGGGAATGCAGCTTAAGGACGTAAGGCCGGATATGCTCGGTACGGCGAAATCGGTAAAGGTTACAAAGGATACGACCGTCATTGTAGATGGCGGCGGAAAGAAAGATGATATTGAGGACAGGATCCGAACGATCCGTGGGCAGATGAAGAATGCGGCGACGGATTCCGAGAAAAACAAACTGCTGGAACGCATGGCAAAGCTTGCAGGAGGAGTTGCTGTTATCCGTGTAGGGGCTTCCACGGAAACTGAGATGAAAGAGGCAAAATACCGTATGGAGGATGCGCTGAATGCAACAAAAGCAGCAATTTCAGAAGGAATCATTGCAGGAGGCGGCTCGGCTTATATCCATGTCCAGAAGCCTGTGAAAGAGGCTGCGGCCACATTGGAAGGCGATGAAAAGACCGGCGCGGAAATTGTTGCAAAGGCGTTGGAAGCTCCGCTGAAAACAATCGCTGAAAATGCAGGACTGGAAGGCGCTGTTATCGTAAAACAGGTAAAAGAAAAGGAAAAAGGCATCGGATTCGACGCAGAAAAAGAGGTTTATACAGATATGCTGCAGGCGGGAATTATTGACCCGGTAAAGGTTACAAAGAATGCCTTTGAAAATGCAGTCAGCATATCCGCGACCTTCCTGACGACGGAGGCAGCGGTGGCAGACGGAAAAGAAAAATCCGGACTTCCGGTGGAAAGCCAGGATGAAGATTATTAAGGATCGGAGGGAAATAAAGTGAATAAAGAGACAGCAGTAAGGGAAAATCCGCTCGGCACAGAGCGGATTGGAAAACTGATTTTTACATTTGCGGTTCCCAGTATTATTTCTATGGTGGTAAACGCCTTATATAACATCGTTGACCAGATCTTTATCGGGCAAGGCGTCGGATATCTGGGAAACGGGGCGACGAATGTGATCATGCCGCTTACCGTCATTGTCATTGCACTTGCTCTTCTGGTAGGGGATGGTGCGGCCGCATACCTGAGCTTAAAGCTTGGGCAGAAGGATGCGGATGCGGCGGCACAGGGCGTCGGAAATGCCATAACAGCTACCATTATCCTTGGCGTCATACTGTGCATTGTGTTCCAGATATTCCTGAAGCCGCTGTGCTTGCTGTTCGGGGCGACCGAGGATATCCTGCCCTATGCGCTGGATTATGGAAGGATCATTTCCTGGGGCGTTCTCTTTGCAGCGATTGATTCTGCATTATCCGGGATGATCCGGGCGGATGGAAGCCCGAAATACAGCATGGCAGGACTTCTGATCGGCTGTATTACCAATATTATCCTTGACCCGATTTTTATCTTTGTATGTCACTGGGGTGTGAAAGGAGCTGCCTGGGCAACTATCCTGGGACAGATCCTAAATGCAGTTTTTTATCTGGCATATATCCCGCGTTTTAAAAGCATACGGCTGAAAAAGGAATGCTTTATCCTGAGCCGGAAGGTGCTTTCAAAAGTATGCAGCCTGGGAATTTCCAGCTTTATCACGCAGATTGCGCTGGTTCTGGTCATGGCTGTTACCAACAACGTCCTGGTGGTTTATGGGGCAAAATCAGTATATGGTTCCGAAATACCTCTGACAACCATCGGAATTACCATGAAGGTAAACCAGATTTTGTCGGCGATTATCCTCGGACTGGCAACTGGCGCGCAGCCGATCTTCGGATACAACTACGGGTGCGGACAGAAGGGAAGAGTAAAGCAGACTTACCGGATCGTCCTGGTTACTTCAACGATTGTCCTGATTTTGGCATTCTGCATTTTCCAGTTTGCACCGATGCGGATCGTCAGCCTGTTTGGTTCGGAATCGGATTTATACAATGAATTTGCAGTAAAATGCTTCCGGATTTTTCTTCTGGCGTGCCCGATCAACGGATTCCAGATGTCAACGGGAATATTCTTTCAGTCCATCGGGAAGCCGCGCCAGGCAACGATTCTGTCGTTGACAAGACAGATTGTATATCTTCTTCCGGCAACGCTTCTATTGCCATTGGCGCTTGGTGTGGAAGGCGCTTTGTGGGCAGGACCGGTTGCGGATGGACTGGCTTGTATCACAACGCTGATCATGCTGAAAATTTACTGGAAAAAAATTTGATTCTGTAAGCGGCAGGAGGTGATAAAGAAAATGTCAGAAAAACAATATGCGAACTCAGTTTTAGGGCTGGCGAATCAGATCAGAAGGGAATTTAATCTGATCACAGATAAAAACGGAACGCAGACACATATTCTTTATTTCCTTTTAAATCATGATTCGGGAAGGGCAATTTATCAAAAGGATATAGAAGATGCGTTAAGCGTAAAAAGCGCCAGCCTTTCTGTACAGCTAAAAAAACTGGAAAAGAGTAATATAATTGCCCGCAGAAAGGTTTCCGGCGATGACCGGTTAAAGGAAGTACGGCTGACTTCGGCAGGCATTGCGTTAAAAGAAAGGATCAATTATGAGATGCATCTTTTAGAGGATATATTAACTATGGGAATCAGTGAAGGAGAACTGGAGGTATTTGGGGATGTCCTGCAAAAAATGGCAGAAAACATCTCATCGAATAAGAGAAAAAGCGTACAAAAGGGAGGAAAAACATGGCGAGGTGCAGAGTAATAACGATTGGCCGCCAGTATGGGAGCGGCGGCAGAGAAATAGGTGAAAAGTTGGCAGAAAAGCTTGGATATACGTATTATGATACGATTCTGCTTGACAAAGCGGCGAAGGACAGTGGACTGACGGAAAGTATTATTGCCAGGTATGATGAAAAACTGGCAGATAAATGGCTTAACATCTCGCTTGGCATGCATGGAAGTGACGACATTCAAAAGCTTCCGGTTCCATTAAGGGCAGTGATCGGACAGTTTGAAGCAATCCGGAAGATTGGGCAGCAGGGATCGGCTGTCATCGTAGGGAGATGCGCAGATCATGTATTGCGGGAAGATAAAAACGTATTATCCGTGTTCATATATGCCGGGCTGGGGCAACGGATCGCACGTGTGGCAGAGCGAAATGACATCAGCCGGGATGAGGCAAGGAAACGAATCCGCAATACGGATAAAAAGAGGGCAGCTTATTATGAATATTATACGGATAAGGAATGGGGAAAAAGTGAGAGCTACCATCTGTGTATAGACAGCGGTTTTTTTGGAATCGATGGTACGGTGGAGGTATTAAGCGCTTGTATACAGCAGCAGGAAAGAAAGGAAGATTCCCAGTATAAATAAAAACAGAACTATAGAAAGAAGGTAATTATATGAGCAGTATTACACACAGGATGAAGGAAACCGCGGTTTCTGCAGCACTTGAACAGGGACTTCGCTATCTTTCAAAGAATCCGGAAGAAAATATTCCAAAGGTTATGGACCTTGTGGACAAAGTGGTTCCGGAAGGGTGGTACGAATCACAGCGGAAAGCATTCCGGGGAGCGATTGAGCGGAAAGATAACTGGTACGAACTGATGCTCCGGGTGTGGGAACTGGACGAAGGAATCCGTAATTCTTTTTTTAAGAACTTTATTGTAAAAGCCTGTCTTACGGGAAGCGCACAGCAGGAAGAGATTAAAGAAAAGGAAGGCTGTAACGTCCCGTGGGCGATCCTGTTGGATCCAACCTCTGCCTGCAACCTTCATTGTACCGGATGCTGGGCGGCGGAATATGGAAACCGTCTGAATCTCTCCTTTGAGGAGATGGATTCGATTGTGGAGCAGGGGAAAAAGCTGGGAACTTATATGTATATCTTCACAGGCGGCGAGCCGATGGTCCGGAAGAAAGATATTATCCGGCTTTGCGAAAAACATTCGGACTGTGAGTTTTTGAGCTTTACCAATGGAACTCTGATTGATGAAGCATTCTGCAGGGAGATGCTGCGGGTAAAGAATTTTGTCCCGGCAATCAGCTTGGAAGGATTTGAGGAGGCGAATGACGGACGGAGAGGAACCGGGGTATATGAAAAAGTGAAAAGCGCAATGGCATTACTGAAAAAAAACAGGCTGCCCTTTGGTATTTCTGTCTGCTATACAAGCCAGAACTACCAGGATATCAGCAGCGAGGAATTTTTTGACATGATGATTGATGCAGGGGCGCTGTTTGTATGGTTCTTCCACTATATGCCGGTAGGAAATAATGCGGCGACCGAGCTTCTGCCGACGCCGGAGCAGAGAACGACAGTATATGAGAAGATCCGGGGATTTCGGAAGGACAAGGCCATCTTTTCTATGGATTTCCAGAACGATGCGGAATATGTGGGAGGCTGTATTGCCGGAGGCCGCAGATACCTGCATATCAATGCAAAGGGCGATGTGGAACCCTGTGTATTTATCCATTATTCCAATGCAAACATCCGCAGCACGACGCTTCTGGAAGCGCTAAAAAGTCCGATCTTTATGGCATACCACGACGGGCAGCCGTTCAATGAAAATATGCTACGGCCATGCCCGATGCTGGAAAACCCGGAAAAGCTCCGTAAGATCGTGAAAGAGACAAACGCAGCTTCTACGGATTATGAATCACCGGAGGATGTGGACGCGCTTTGCGATAAATGCGTTTCCTATGCAGAAAACTGGAAGCCGCAGGCAGAAAAATTATATCAGGCAAAATAAAGGAGGCAATCGTTATGAAACGAATATTATCCTGTCTGCATCAGTATAAAAAAGATTTTATTGCCACGCCGGTTCTTGTCATACTGGAAACAATCTGTGAACTGTTCCTTGTGATGACCATCGGAAGGTTCATTGATGAACTGACAGGCAATGCTTCGATGCAGACAATCTGGCATTATGGAGCGATTCTTGTCATTATCATGGTTATCTCTTTTGCGTTCGGTGCGGCGTCCGGCTGGATCTCGGTCAGAGGAGCATCCGGACTTGCGAAGAACCTGAGGAATACCATGTTTGCACGTTTTCAGGATTTTGCGTTTGAGAACATCGACCATTTTTCTACGGACAGCCTTGTGACGAGGATGACAACGGATGTGGTGAACGTACAGCAGGCTTACATGATGATCCTGCGTGTCGCCACGAAGAGTCCGATCACACTGATCTGCGCCCTTGTCATGGCGTTCTCCATCAACTGGAAGATCGGTCTGATCTATGTGGTGGTCATCCCGCTTTTGGCAATCGGCCTGTTTTTTATCGCACGTATCACAACGCCTATTTTTAAGCGGGTATTCAAAACCTACGATAAGCTGAACCGGATCGTGCGGGAAAACCTTCATGGAATTCGGGTGGTAAAGAGCTTTGTGCGTGAAGATCACGAGACGGAGAAATTTAAGTCCGTATCCGGCGAGATCCAGAAGGATTTCACAAAGGCGGAAAAAATCCTTGCTTTTAACAGTCCTATGATGCAGGCGGCAATCTATATCTGCCTGATCCTCATCTGCTGGTTTTCCGCGAAGGCCATCGTAGGTTCGGCTGCCGGAATCGCAGTGGGCGGGATTTACATGACCACAGGCGATATGCAGAATTTACTTTCTTATTCAATGATGATTCTGATGTCGCTGATGATGCTTTCTATGATTTACGTCATGGTCATGATGTCAAGGGAATCGGTAAGCCGTATTTCCGAGGTGCTGGAAGAAAAGGTTGCCCTTGAAAACCCGAAGTATCCGAAAACTGAAATTAAAAACGGGGAGATCGTTTTTGAAAATGTTGGATTCAGTTATACAGGCGAGAGGGACAAGCTGTGCCTGTCCGATATCAATATCCATATCCGATCCGGCGAAACCATCGGAATTATCGGCGGCACCGGTTCTGGAAAATCTTCTTTCGTGCAGTTGATCCCGAGGCTGTATGACGCAACAACGGGAAGCGTCCGGGTCGGCGGGCAGGATGTACGGATGTATGACATGGAAGAACTGAGAAACGCGGTGGCATTTGTTCTGCAGAAAAATGTGCTTTTTGCCGGGACGATCAAAGAAAATCTCCGCTGGGGAAATGCGGAAGCTACCGATGAGGAGATTCGGGAAGTGTGCCGTTTGGCACAGGCGGATTCCTTTATCGAAGGTTTCCCGGACAGTTATGATACATATATTGAACAGGGCGGAACCAATGTGTCCGGCGGGCAGAAGCAGAGACTGTGTATCGCAAGGGCGCTTTTGAAACATCCGAAAATTCTGATTCTGGACGATTCCACCAGCGCTGTGGATACAAAGACAGACGCACTGATCCGTCAGGCATTTGCTTCCTACATACCGGATACAACGAAGATTATCATTGCCCAGCGTATTTCGTCTGTGGAGGATGCGGACCGGATCATTGTTATGGACGGCGGCCGGATCAACGCAGTGGGAACCCACGAAGAACTGCTGAAGAATAATGAAATCTACCGGGAAGTATACGAATCGCAGCAGAAAGGGGGAAATTCTGATGAAGCAGAATAAAAACTCAAAGGGAACCATACGCAGGCTGATGGGGTATATTGCCACGCAGCATAAGAGTATGTTTACGCTTGTGATCGTAGCAGTTCTGGTCAGCGTGGCTGCCGGACTTGCAGGAAGTATGTTCATGCAGGTGGTCATTGATGATTACATTCTCCGGATGGTGGAAACAGGAGAAAATCTGTATCGCGGACTGCTCCTTGTGCTGGTTGCCATGGCAGTTGTCTATGCTGTCGGGGCGTTATGTACATGGCTGTACAGCAGAACTATGGCAGTAATTTCCCAGAGCGTGCTGAAAACCATCCGGGACGACCTTTTTTCCGGAATGCAGAAGCTTCCCATCCGCTTTTTTGATACGCATACCCACGGGGATGTGATGAGCGTTTATACCAATGATACGGATACATTGCGGCAGTTGATCTCCCAGAGCATTCCGATGATGATTTCATCCGCGTTCAGTATCGTGCTTTCCTTCTGTGTCATGATCCACTTTAACCTATGGTTGACCATCGTGGTATTGATTATTACGGTAATTATGATCCTTGTCAGCCGGAAGATGGTTAAAATAAGCGGAAAATATTTTGCAAAGCAGCAGGGTTCCATTGGAAAAGTCAACGGGTATATTGAGGAAATGCTGAACGGGCAGAAGGTCGTGAAGGTATTTTGCCATGAAAAGGAAACGAAGCAAAGGTTTGAAGAGCTGAATGAAGAGGTATTCCAGAACGCAGTCATTGCCGGGGGAACCTCCGTGGTCATGATGCCTGTCATGGCGGCATTCGGAAATATCCAGTATCTTGTGGTGGCAGTGCTGGGCGGTGCGATGGCGCTGTTTGGAGGCGGGACATTTACCTTGACGATTGGCGCGTTGGTGTCATTTTTAAGCCTTGTAAGGCAGTTTTCATCCTCCATTACACAGACGGCACAGCAGATGAACAGTGTAGTACTCGGCTTTGCAGGCGCGGAACGTATCTTTGAACTGATGGATGAAGAACCGGAGGAGGATCATGGGTACGTAACCCTTGTAAAGACATCAGAAAAAGACGGGGCGCTTACGGAGGACGCCCAGGGAACCATATGGGCGTGGAAGCATCCGCACCATGACGGAACGCTGACCTATACGAAAGTAGAAGGAAACGTGGTATTTGACCATGTGGACTTTACCTATGACGGCAAGAAGCTGGTCCTTCACGACATTTCGCTGTACGCGAAGCCGGGGCAGAAGATTGCGTTTGTAGGGGCGACAGGAGCAGGAAAGACGACCATCACGAATCTGATCAACCGTTTCTATGATATTGCAGACGGAAAGATCCGTTATGATGGGATCAATATCAATAAAATTAAAAAACCGGATCTGCGGCGGTCCATGAGTATTATTCTTCAGGATGTTAATCTCTTTACGGGAACAATTCTTGATAATATCCGATATGGCAGTCTGGGAGCGACGGACGAAGAATGCATCGAGGCAGCGAAGCTTTCCGGCGCGGACAGCTTTATCCGAAGGATGCCAGAGGGATATTACACGATGATACGCGGAGACGGAAGTGCGCTGTCACAGGGACAGAATCAGTTGATATCTATTGCCAGAGCAGCGGTCGCGAATCCTCCCGTCATGATCATGGATGAGGCGACGTCGTCCATTGATACCAGGACGGAGTCGATCGTCCAGAGGGGAATGGACCGGCTGATGGAGGGGCGTACCGTATTTGTTATCGCCCACAGACTGTCAACGGTACAGAACTCGAAAGCAATTATGGTTCTGGAAGCAGGGCGGATCATCGAGCGCGGCAGCCATGAACAGTTGATTGAACAAAAGGGACAGTATTACCAGCTCTATACGGGCGCATTTGAGCTGGAGTAAACGAAAGGAGAAAAACATTATGAATGATCAGGAAAAACTACAGTTATTAAAGAAAAGACTTCACGATCTTGAGGTAAACAAAAAAGAAAACTATGGCGTACAGAGAAGGCTCCGGAGAGAAATCCGGAACCTGGAGAAAAAAATGGCGTAAGATTTCGGACAGAATATACAATTTGCATAAACAAGTGGAAAAGCTGGGGAACTGGTACTACCCTGGATATCAGGATACCAGGAACCAGCTTGACAAGATTAAAGAATACCTTGAAATTGAAGGGTGACGATAAAACAGCAGAAGAAAGGACGACGGTATGAGCAAATTAGAAAAAATACGGAAATATGTAGAAAAAGGAAAAGCAGATAAACTTATTGCAATTACCCATGAAAAAGATAAAGAAATTCGTATAGCAGCGATTGAAGGACTTGGGGATTTAATTGGCAGCGAAAAAGCCTTAAATACGCTGGTAGCAATGCTTGACGACCAGGATGCGGATATTCGCAGGGCAGTTGTCCATGCTCTGGGAAAATCAGAGGGTAGTTACGTGGAAACACAATTACAGTATTGTCTTTCGCATGAGAAAAATGAAACAGTATTGGAGACAGCACGGGAATCACTTACAAAGGTTAAAAACAAAAGATAACAATAAGCATAACAAAAGATCCGGTTAGGAGAGAAAAGAATGACGAATAACGTATTAGTTTCATTTTTGGAAAAATTTGATGATTATCCCTTTGCCGTGAAGATAAAGGGGCAAGAATACCTCATTGGTTCCGGGAAACCAATGTTTACAGTGATTTTTCATAAAGATATTCCGCTGTCAGCTCTGACTACGAGTACATCCCTTGCCCTGGGGGAAGCTTATATGGACGGAGATCTGGAAATAGAGGGTGATTTATACTTTGCGTTGGACCATTTTTTAGGGCAGATGGGTAAATTTTCTACAGATGAATCCTTGCTGAAGAAGATTATGTACAGTTCAACTGCGAAGAAAAATCAGAAAAAAGAGGTAAGAAGGCATTATGATATTGGCAATGATTTTTACAAACTGTGGTTGGATGAAACGCTGAGTTATTCCTGCGGATATTTCCTGCATGATGACGATACACTCTATCAGGCACAGGTAAATAAAGTGGATTATATATTGAAAAAACTGTGCCTGAAAGAAGGAATGACGCTTCTGGATATTGGATGCGGCTGGGGATATCTTTTGATTGAAGCGGCAAAAAAATATGGAGTGCATGGAACGGGAATCACACTAAGTAAAGAACAGTATAAAGAATTTCAGAGAAGAATTGAAACGGAGCATCTGGAAGATCTTGTGAAAGCTGAGATACTGGATTATCGGGATTTGCCTAAAAGCGGATACCAGTTTGACCGGATTGTCAGCGTAGGCATGGTGGAACACGTTGGAAGAGAAAACTATCCGCTTTTCATGAAATGTGTGAAAAAAGTTCTGAAACCAGGCGGAGTGTTTTTGCTGCACTTTATTAGTGGCTTGAAGGAACACGCGGGAGATCCATGGATTAAAAAGTATATCTTTCCAGGTGGGACAGTGCCGAGTCTAAGGGAAATGATTTATCAGGCCGCAGAAAATGATTTTCATACGATTGATGTGGAAAATCTACGTCTGCATTATAATCGGACATTGCTGTGCTGGGAAAAGAACTTCAAAGAACATATAGACGAAGTTCGGGAAATGTTTGATGAACGGTTTGTGCGTATGTGGGATCTGTATTTGTGTTCCTGTGCAGCAACATTCCATAATGGGATTATTGATCTGCATCAGATTATTTTTACAAATGGAATCAATAATGACTTACCTATGCTGCGGTGGTACTAAAGACGGAAACAGGGGAGGGAGGGTAGTATGCTGAAAAATTCACAAAAAATTGATGCACTTGCGTGGAAAGCCAGGCAGGAAAATGTTTCTTATGGAGTATTTAGTGCTACCCTCACAGATAGAAAAAAGAAGCAGATATACGAAGAATATGAAGCATACATTTGCGCGAAGCAAAAAGCGGAAGAAAAACGATTAAAAAATATTAAAAAAGTAAAAAAGAACCGGAAATGATCAGACAGTTTTGCAAATAACAGGAGTACAAAGTTTTATATGATAATTGATCTGGAAAAAAGAAAGGTGTTAAAAGACGGAACGGAAATTCCTTTAACAACTACAGAGTTTGAAATTCTTTATCTGCTGGCCAGTCATCCGGAACGGGTATATACTTATCAGCAGATCTATGAGGCAATCTGGAACGAGGAATATGTCTGTGAAAAGGGAAGCATTATGTCGTATATCCAGAGACTCAGAAAGAAAATAGAGTCTGATCACAGGCATCCAAAATATATTGAAAATATCCGGGGCATAGGATATAAATTTGTCGGGCAGCAAATTAGCAGGCAGTAGTCTTTTCTGAACGGAGAAGGCACAGCCTGCTATTCTTTTTCTGGAAGATAATCCGTGCTAACGTAAAAGTGAAGTAACTAAAAAGTTTGGTCCTTACTTGACAGCAGCATATGGGGAGAAGGTAAAGGCGTACCTGCGGCGCGGGGCAAAGCCGCTTCCTGCATTCGGCAGATATCCCAATGAGGAAATTGGGTATGGGGCGCTGTGCGTGAGGGATAGTTTGCCGATTTGATATTGACATGTGTAATAAAAAATGCTAATATATGTGTAATAAAAAATGCAATTGGAGGTAATATGAGGAGCAGCACATATGATAAGCTGGAGACGGTATACCGGAAGTTTAAAGGATACATAGGAACGCAGGAGCTTCTGAAAGAGGGGTTTTCAAATCGTCAGATAGCGGTCATGGCTTTTCCGATTACACGGCATTATTTTTCGACGAATCATTACTTAACAGGCGCGAGAAAAAAGAAACAGAATTTGGCTGCTATAATATCTATGACATTGAGCGGAGTATCTGCGATGTGCTTCGTCTGGAATCGTATATTGATATACAGATCGTAGATAAGATAAAAACGAATGAGGAACAATATAGACGTATATTGAAATACGCAGTGCTGTTGCGGATAAAACAGAAATTATGATGACAACATAAAAGAAAGATAAAGTATTTGCCGGGATGAATTGTAATTATGTGGAGGTGCATAGCAGTATTATGGATGAAAAAAAGATTGGAAGATTAAAAAAAGCTTTTTGATGACATTATTCATAAATCAGAGGATGGAGAGATTGAATTTTGGTACGCAAGAGAATTGCAGCCGCTTTTAGGATATTCCAGGTGGGAAAATTTCGAGTTAGTTATAAAGAAAGCGATGATATCTTGTGAGAATGCAGGTGGAAATGTAAACGATCATTTTCGTGGCGTCACGAAAATGATAAAATTGGCGAAAAATGTAGAACGAGGTATTAAAGAATATGTGCTGACACGTTATGCATGTTATCTGATCGCCCAAAATGGAGATGTGAGAAAGGATGAGATTGCCTTTGCCCAAAGCTATTTTGCTGTTCAGACAAGAAAACAGGAACTTATTGAAGACAGGATTAATCTGATTGAGCGATTAAATGCAAGAGAGAAATTAAGAGAGTCTGAAAAAAGGCTGTCTCAGAATATTTACGAACGTGGGGTGGATGACGCTGGCTTTGGAAGAATAAGATCCAAGGGTGACCAGGCGCTTTTTGGCGGATTTACTACAAAGGACATGAAGGAACGTCTCAAAGTAAAAGAGAGCAGACCTCTGGCAGATTTTCTTCCAACATTGACCATAGCTGCTAAAAATCTGGCAACAGAAATGACCAATTATAATGTGGAACAAAAAGAATTGTACGGCGAAGATCCTATAACAGATGAACATGTTCAGAATAATTCGAGTGTAAGAGAGATGTTGGGACAGAGAGGAATAAAGCCTGAGGATTTGCCTCCGGCAGAAGATCTGAAAAAGTTGGAACGCAGAGTAAAAAGAGATGAGAAGAATTTAATGAAAGGATGAAAAATCTTTGGTCCTTACTTGACAGCAGCATATGGGGAGAAGGTGAAGGCGTACCTGCGGCGCGGGGCAAAGCCGCTTCCTGCATTCAGCAGATATCCCAATGAAGAGATTGGGTATGGGGCGCTGTGCGTGAGGAATAGTTTGCCGATTTGATATTGACATGTGTAATGAAAAATGCTAATATATGTGCAATAAAAAATGCAATTGGAGGTAATATGAGGAGCAGCACATATGATAAGTTGGAAATGGTATACCGGAAGTTTAAAGGATACATAGGAACGCAGGAGCTTCTGAAAGAGGGGTTTTCAAATCGTCAGATAGCGGTTATGGCGGAAGAAGGGCATTTAGAAAAAGTATGTCATGGATATTATTGGCTGGCGGGAAAGCAGGAGGCTAAACCATCAGATTATAAATGCATAGAAGTATGCCTTAGCGACCCCAGGGCGATCGTTTGCATGGACAGCGCACTCTATTATCAGGGGATGCTTAAAGAAGAACCGGAACATTTGTCTGTTGCTACGGCGCGAACGGACCGCAGTTTGCTGGGTATGGCTTTTCCGATTACACGGCATTATTTTTCGACGAATCATTACTTAACAGGCGCGAGAAAAAAGAAACAGAATTTGGCTGCTATAATATCTATGACATTGAGCGGAGTATCTGCGATGTGCTTCGTCTGGAATCGTATATTGATATACAGATCGTAGATAAGATAAAAACGAATGAGGAACAATATAGACGTATATTGAAATACGCAGAGCTGATGCGGGTAAAACAGCAATTATAAGCGGTGAAACTATGGATAACATTTTTAACAATAGTAAAATACACATTGAAATGTCAAGAAACAACAGAAAAGAAATGGTATATCGATTACTGGTATATATGACACTGCCTCAGATGATGAAATTCGGGCAGCGCACAAAAGAAAACAATACAGTTTCTGATAAGCAGGGGTGTCTGGCGGCATTCTGGAATAAAGAAAGTTACTGGGAGAAAAAGGTATATAGAACAATGAAAAAATGGGAAGCAAGGCATCCTATAATAGGAATTGTACTCTGTACGATATTGGGTGGTATACTTATTAGTTTGATAGCGGGGATTATTTTGGAGGCAATTATGATGATGATATAAAAGAAGGATAAGATATTGATCGGTTCTATACGGGAGAAAAAGAATGGGGAAAAATAAAGTAATTGTGGTGCAAAATGTTAATATTACTATTTCGGAGGAAAATTTTGACGAGTATATCTGTATCACTGATATTGCAAAGGCTAAAGTTGGCGGCTCCAGAGGATCAGATGTCGTCAAGAACTGGATGCGAAACAGAGCAACACTGGAATTTTTGGGTACATGGGAACAAATTTATAATCCTGTTTTTAAAGTGGTCGAATTCGACCACTTTAAAAGTGAAGCGGGGTTACATACATTTGTGTTGAGCGTTTCAGAATGGATCGAAAAGACAAATGCGATAGGTTTATTTGTAAAACGTGGAAAATATGGAGGAACGTATGCGCATAAAGACATTGCATTTGAATTTGCTTCAGCTATCAGCCCGGTTTTTAAATTATATTTGATCAAAGAATTTCAAAGACTGAAAGAAGCGGAGAATGACGCAAAAAAAATTGAGTGGAATGCGAAGAGATTTTTGTCAAAAAATAATTATTTGATTCAAACAGATGCTGTTAAGAATTATTTAATTCCATCAGGAAATTATAAAGAAAATCTGGAGTGGTTAGCATATGCGGAGGAAGCTGATATTTTGAATGTTGCATTATTCGGATTTACTGCGAAAGCCTGGCGGGACGAAAATCCTGAATTGGCAAAAAAGAATAATGTGAGAGATTTTGCTTCAATTAACGAACTTACAGTCTTATCTAATTTAGAAACACACAATGCACAGATGATCCGAGAAGGCAGAGGTAAGACAGAAAGATTTCAGATTTTGAAAGAAATTGCAGAGTATCAGTTGAACATTCTTAATGCGGCTGAAGAGATAAAATTGATTGAGTGAAAAACTTAAAGATAGATTGATTTGGGTTAATATCTGGCAATATGTGTCCCATAATTAAGCATGAATTGTAATTGAAAGTTTTGGTCCTTACTTGACAGCAGCATATGGGGAGAAGGTGAAGGCGTACCTGCGGCGCGGGGCGAAACCGCTTCCTGCATTCGGCAGATATCCCAATGAGGAGATTGGGTATGGGGCGCTGTGCGTGAGGGATAGTTTGCCTTTATAGTATAGTTGCTTTGGGGTTTCGGAAAAAAGAAATCAGAAGATAAGAGATTTTTAGGGGATAAAAACAAATGTTTGATATAAAATACGACAATGAATCTTGTGATGACAGGGTATTTATTGTATAATTCCTTTAAAAACAATGGTGGTTTCATGCCCTATTGTGAGGCGATTATAGGAAGGTGCAGAAGGATAATGGCAAATATACGATTGAAGAAAATAATATTGGAAGTTGTGGAAAACCAGTTAAGAGAGAATGATCCGCCGGTAACCAGACAGGCGTACCAAAAGCTTCTGGATGCGGGATATTCCGCACGGGAAGCGAAAGAAAAAATCGGGGCGGTTGTACTTACGGAGATATATGACGTTCAAAAAGAAAATCAGCCTTATGATGAAAAAAGATACAGGCTTGCTTTGGAAGAAATGGTGCAGCAGAGCATAGATTTTGAGGATACGCATGAAATTTTGACAGAATGGGATGAATGGGACGAACTTGTGCAGCGGGGTTATGAGGTTCAGAATGCGCAGGATGATGTGCTGCTGGAAAACTGGTGGCGGGCGTGGAAAGTATTTCAGGGGATTATCAGACAGGAAAAAGAAAAATGCAGTGTCAGCGGGCTGATGGAAGAGCAGGATTATCAATATCCAATTGATGCGTGGCTGCAAGATTTCGAAATGGAGCTTGGAAATTTAGGTGAACACGAGAAACGCCTGGAGTTTTGCCGAAGCGTTCTGGATATGCTGGATTGGACATTCGATGACGGCAGCAATTTTCGCTCTGCAATCGGGGAGGAACTATATGCAGCAGGAAAAGCAGAGGAAGGCGAGACCTGGTTCAGAAATTGGCTGAAAAGGGAACCGCATAATGAAAATGCATGGAGTGTGTTTAGCTGGTGTGTACAGAAGCAGGAGGGCGAAGAAGCGGCATATCGTCTGATACGGAAAGAAGTAATTGATGTTCCCTGCACGATATATAACAGCCTGTTATTCGAACGTGCGAAGCTTCTGGCACAGCATCTGGAGCTGAAAAAAGATTTAAAATGGATAGAATCGCAGCTTAAGTCTTTTTCTGATTCAATGGAAGAGGCGGCCTATTATAACGATTTGTATGACGATTTTCGTATGCCGGTACAAAAACCAATCGTGAAAGAAAAGAAGGTATACCCTAATGATCCGTGTCCTTGCGGCAGTGGAAGAAAATATAAAAAATGCTGTGGAAAAAAATAGGAGAGATGAATCTGGCATGGAACAAAAGATAAAAGCACTCAGTAAAGAAAATCTGCAGGATATTATTTTAAATATGATGGGCTTGCTTTCAAAAGAGCAATGCGAAAAATTAGAAGGAATGATTGAAGCCTGTACAACAGAAAAGGACAAGAACCAGTTGACTGAAAGAATGTCTCAGGAATTTACAGATGAAAAAATGGAACTTCTGAGAGAATGGATGCGCCAGATTGATGAGGGGGAATTATATCTGGATGTGGATGAATATGAAGAATATTCGGATTCTTATTGGGACAGGGACTGGATTACAGACTATTACGATAATCAGGGAATTGGTGATAAGATTGAATTCATGATTCAGTTTGCCCGGGATTGTGTGGATGATCGAAAATATCAGGAAGCGAATGAACTTTATGAATGGTTATGGGAGATGTCTGTAAGTACAGATCCGGAATATGGAGGAGATTCTGTGGAATTGGAACTATTGTCGGAGAATAAAATTATCCATACAGATTTGGAACAGTTAGCTTTACTGGCATTATATGCAGATTATCAGGTACAGGAGCCGGAAAATCGCGCGGAGGATATATATTTATATTTTTCAATTTATACATTTCGAAAATTGCACATTCAGGATATGTTTAACGCAGGACGCGAAGAATTAGATGGAACAGAACAATTCTGGGAAGATTGGATTGCGCTGCTGCAGACGGAAACAGGAGAAACAGAGAGCAGACTTTTACAGGAAGCAGTTCTGTATAGGGAAGGAATTGATGGACTGGTAAAAACGGCAGATGAGAATTGCGACGTGCATCCGTCATTATATTTGTCAGCGATGCAGGAATATAATAAAAAACATGAATATTTGCAAATCGAAAGGATAGGAGACAGGGCTATTGAAAAAATTGACAGCAGGCTTAAAATCAGAAGCGGAATAGCGCTTATGGCAGCATATGCTGCTTCCTGTCTGGGACATACAGAGAACCAGATGCGGTTTTGCTGGGAATGCTTTCGATCGGATTCAACGGTCAGGAATTTTCTGCGCCTTTTTGGAACAGAGGAAATGGCAGAAAAATATGGCTTGAAAGGCAGGGAAGTCTTGCGCTCCATCGAAAAAAGAAATCCGGTTGAATATACAAGTGCAGGAAATTTGGAACTGGAAAGAAATCTTGTCGGTGATTACGAATATGATACACTTAGTTTTTATATGGGAGATTTTCAGAAGGTAAAAGCTGTATCGAAAAATCCTCAGGGGTCACTGGGATGGAGCGGAAGCTTTATCCGTTATGGTATCCGTTTAATTTTATTGTATTTATATGAAAATCCGCTGCCTTCTAAAGCGGCTGCGAGTATAGCAGAGTATGTAGGATTTTCTGATGGAAATGATTTGAGTCTGCAAATGGATTTTGAGCGTGAAATTGTTGAAGAAAGTCGTAGACTTAAGATAAGTACGTTCTGGAACTATTTTCAGAGATGGAAAAAGTATTTCCAGATGTCAGAGGAAGAAAAAAATAACTATTTTATATGGGCGGAAAAAATTGTATACAGCAGAGCTGACGCAATTGTGTCTGGCCAGCATAGAAGACATTATGGAGAGGTTGCAGAATTGCTTGCTATGGCTGCGGAGATAAAAGAAGAGATGGGAGAAGTAGGGGCAAAACAGATGGTTTTCCGGGAATATAAGAAAAAATTTCCAAGACATTCTTCCTTTCAGGCAGAAATGAGGAGCTATTTTGGAATATAAAAAGCAGTTATATTTGTGACAATGATGTAACATCCAATCGGTCGCTTTATGACTGGTTGTGCTGGTAAATGAAAAAAATTCAGCTGGTGGCTGCAAATACTTATCCCCTTAGTTTACTGGGCGCTGGTGGCAGGCGGCGTGACACGTTATACACGTTACCGGATGGAAAAGGCTTATGAAGCCCCGATGCAGAAACTGGAAAAGGCTACCAGCCTTGTGGCGCACGGGGATTTTTCCGTTTATGTGCCGACCATGAATACGCCTGACAAATGGGATTATCTGGATGTCATGATCATGGACTTTAATAAGATGGTGGAAGAGCTGGGAAGCATGGAGACGATGAAAACAGACTTTTTTCCGATGTGTCCCATGAGTTTAAGACAAAACAGATTATCCAGCCGGTATCCCAAAGATATGACCTATGCAGGCAGCTTAGTGACTGTGCGCTGCAGTTTGAGGATCAATGGGAGGAAAAGCAGCTTGAATTTGAAGCAGAGATGGAAGAACGGGTGATGATCATGGCGGATGAAGGGCTGCTGGAATTGGTATGGACGAAACTTTTGTCTAATGCGGTCAAGTTTACACCGCCCGGAGGTACGATTACCCTTTCACTGGTTTCCAACGGGGAGAATTTCATGGTTTCCATGGCGGATACCGGATGCGGTATGGATGAAGAGACGGTAAAGCATGTGTTCGATAAGTTTTATCAGGGGGATGCATCCCATTCCACGCAGGGGAACGGGCTGGGGCTCGCGCTTGTAAAAAGAATCCTGCAGTTGTCGGACGGAAGTATTACTGTGGAAAGCACCGTAGGGAAAGGAACGGTATTTACCGTAACTCTGCCGCTGATTCCGCCGGACAAGAGAATGGAAATGGAGGAAAGGTAATGCGGGAAAAGAAAGAATATATCGGCTATGAATATAAAGAGGTTACGGTTTCCAAAGAACAGGCTCCCATGTATGCGGACTGCTATGAAAATTTTGGATGGGAGATGGAGGAAACAACACAGCCTTCGGAAAACGCCCACTCCGCTTCCCACAGCGTTACGCTCCGCATGAAGCGGAACCGTAAGATTATAAATAAGATGGAACTGACGAGACTGCTGAGAAATTTTGAAGCCTGTACCCATGAAATTGAAGTGATGGAAGAGGCGAAAACCCGGATGCCGACAGTATGGGCGCTGGTAACAGGAATCATCGGAACGGCATTCATGGCGGGCTCTACTTTTGCGGTTGTTCATACGCCGCCGATTATCTGGCTGTGCGTCCTTCTTGCCATACCGGGATTTATGGGATGGATTCTTCCTTATTTTCTGTATCGGCGGATGGTAGAGAAGAAGAAAGAAAAATATGAGCCGATGATTGAAGAAAAACTGGAGGAAATCTACCAGATCTGTGAAAAGGGGCACGCCCTTTTATAAAATAAGAAAATGTGTGAGAGTTGTTCGTTTCTGCGAATGGCTCTTTTTTATATTACGGAAACAATTTTCAAGTCTTTTATAAACATTTCTGCGCTATCCTTAGCAAAAATTGTATTCAGGAGGCGGTCTTGACGGGAAATGGCTTGGGGCTGCAAAATACGATAAAAAATGACAATTAATATTATTCAAACAAAATTCAAGCAAAAAATAAATATAAATCAGATAAAATACACCCATAGTAAACGAAAGGAGGCAGCAAAGATGTTAGGTAAGGTTGCAGTTGTAGCTGTAGCTGTAGCAGCGGCAGCGGCTATTGCGTTATTTATAAAAAGAAATAAATAAAAGCATTGGTGGAACAAAAAAATAGTAACCGTGATCGTTGCTCTGGCGGCGATTGCAGGAATTACAATTACAGTTGTCAGTCTGCAGCAGGACATGTAGAAGTGCAGACAGAAAAATAATAAAAAATCAGAACAGGAGGTTTTGCCATGACAGAATATAGAATGAAAACAGGAAAAATTGGAGAAAAGGTTGTGAAAACAGCGAAAAAAGTGGAGGATGCGTTTGTAGATACATTTCTGGAGGAAGATGAAAATAACCCGTCAGGCTATTCTATGAAAACCGGAAAGATGGCAGAAAGAACCACATCCGCGTATAAAAAGATTGAAGATACGGTGGTCGGTGGATATAAGAAAATTGAAGATACAGTAGTCGGCGGATATAAGAAAATCGAGAATGCATTCGTAGATACTTTTTTAGAAAAAGTAGAAGAGGAAGAAACTGTCGGCCAGAAGGAAAAGGCGGAGGAAGAAAGCGAACAATGTGCAGAAGAACCAGTAGAAGAACCAG
>JAUNGB010000186.1 GCA_030524715.1 Eubacteriales bacterium
AGAATGCAGTTTAATTGAAAAAGCAAAGTACAGGATTGCTTCCGAGGATGATACACCTACAAATGTAGATGAACATGATTCATTTACTAAATGGGAGAGCGAAATTCCAAGGAGCGGAAATGATTGGGAACAATATTTCAAAGAAAAGTATGGAACTGATGCTGTCATAAGAAACACTTGGGATACCAATGAAATTAAAACCAGATATTCTGGGAGTTTGATAAAAGTGAATGTAGATGACATAAATGCTGATAAACTTGCAGAGCGTATTGGTGGTACTTCAAGAGTAAGATTTGAGTATGATTGGGATTATAGAGAATTTGATGCAATTTCTGATGAGTATATTGCACAGGCTAAACCTGCTTTATCATCAGCGAATCCAATTGTAAAAACTCAAATGAAAGCAACATTTGAGGCTGCTAAGGCTACAGGAAAGAAAGTTTATTACCAATTTGAAGGGAAGCCAGCTCAATCAGTTATCGATAAACTTTTGGAATATAGTGATAGATATGGAATAGATGTAGTTATAGATACAAATCCATTAAATTAAAAAGTTGAAGGAGAAATATTATGGTAGAGTTACATGGATGGATTACTGTCCGAGAGTCCTATAAAGTGGATGATGAAGGCAAAAATATTTCAATAATTGTTAGAAGAATAGAAGAAAAGATTTCTCTTTTGGGATGGGATACTAATTTATTAGATATTAGATATTATAATGGAACTCCGGCTTTGTCAATAGCTTTGTTTACAAATAGAATAAACGAGAGTATAAATCAGACATTCGAATTAGTGAAATTTGTATGCAGAGAAGCGAAGGGGTCTTATGGGATCATATACATGTATGATGATGAATCTGATAAAGCATTTGATGAGTTTAAAGTTTATATTGTTTGCAAGGGAAAAATTTGTGAAAAACAGGATAAATTTTTGTCACCATTAATGCAAAAGGTATATCAGAAATAAGAAATTATTCATGAAGTATATCTATGTGTAGTGGTCAAGATTTTTTGTAATTTGTCTTTGTGGGCTAAAATTCTTGTTTCTCAAATTGGACCAATAAACTGAATGATTTGCTTAATGTAACTTGCTAAGTATTGTGCCAAAATGGTACATGGACGGCCACGATACGCTACAAGAGCAAAAGAATTCGCTTTTATAGGATAGTAGCTGTGTTTCAGCCAAAAACGTGTTGCAATCTGGAAACTTTCCAATTTATCCTAAAGCCTATTGATTTTACGATATTTGGGATATTTTAAGTGGCAGAATTCGCATTTTCATAAATTCCAGGTGTTGCGAAGCCTCTAAAAGAGGGGGAGAAATTGTTCTAAAAAGAACGCCAATAAAGAGCACGATAAGAAGAACACAAGGGCAATAGTGTAACTTTACTTGGGGAAATTTAAGAAATAAAAAAATAAGACGACATCTTTTTATGGTATGATGTAATTATCACAAAACACATACGAAAGAAGGTGTCGTCTTATGTATAATAGTATACAACATTTTGTGAAATATGTAATCCTCCAATTAGAAGATGTAGGGGTCAAAAGGTATTTTGACCCCTATGATACCAGATTGCTCCGCACTATGTGCTCCCGCAATCCTCAAAAACATTCATAATTCGCTCATTTTTCTTCGAAAAATGGCTGCTTATTCATGTTTTTGGTGGGTCCCAAGGTCAAAAATCCTCTTGCAAGCAAGCTTGCATCAGGTTTCTGACCTTTTGACCTTGGTATCATTAGAAGAAATTATAAAAAATTTTATGAAAGACCCTTCCCATCTGGATCAGCTCGAAGAGAGTCTAAAGAAAGTTTTGATGGAGTTTGGATGCAGGATTATTTCGGAAACGTTAGAGGAATGTAATAGCATACTGGAAGAGAGTGTAAAACGCCGGATGTACTGGCAGATCAAGGATCGTACCCAGAGGACCCTTTTAACCTCTCTTGGAACAGTCCGGTTCACGCATACCCGTTTTATCCATAAAGAAAGCAAAGAGAGAGCATATCTGCTGGATCAGATCCTGGAGCTGCCTGCCCACAGCCGCCTGAGTGTGGAAGCGAGGGCCGCCCTTATGGAGGAAGCGGCGCAAAGCAGTTACCGCAAGGCAGGAGAAAGCCTGTTGGAGCCGGTGAGTAAAGAGACGGTGATGAGGACGGTGCACAGGTTAAGGTTCCCGAAACGGAAAGCAGAAGAGAATGGAAGGAAACGGGAAGTCAGTCGGCTGTATGTAGAAGCAGACGAAGATCATATTTCGCTGCAGTTTCATGAGAAGAAAGGTGATGTGAAACGCTGGAAGGGTCATGGGGATAACAGCCGGATAGTAAAACTGGTGAACGTGCATGAGGGAGTAGAAGAAAAAGGGAGAAGGAAGGGAAAAAGCTGGAGGAGGCATGGGAATACTTGAAAAAGAACTGGAAAGGGATCCAGGAGAGAGTAAAAGAAAAGGAAGGGAATATCGGGAGCAGTACAGAGAGTCATATCAGCCATGTACTGTCAGCGCGGATGAGCAGCCGTCCGATGGGATGGAGCAGGGAAGGAGCGGATAAGCTGTCGCGTCTGAGGATCTACTGGAAAAATGGAGGGGATATGAAAAAACTTCTGACATGGAAAGAAGAGGCGGAGGAAAAAGAGGCTCCCCCGTTATGCCTGAGTGTGCAGGAGATCCTGGATTGGGAAAGGAGAAGTCAGAAGAAAAACGGAAAATATGTGGAGCTGATGCAGGCAAAAATAAGCAGGCAAACGGGAGCAAAGGTATATTTTTATTCGTCAATCACAGGACTTTGCTAACCATGTAAGGAGAGTCTTGGAGAAAGTGTGCCCAGAAGAATCCCCAGGTAAAGTTACACTATCGGGAAAACACGGAAGTGTTGATGGAACTGAACATCAATGGTATATTAGATACAGCTTACAGTTATGGAAATGAGCGCCTGACGAATGAACGCTTCACCGAATGGACTGGCTATTATACATATGATGCAAGAGGCAGCGTATCGGGAGTGACAGACAGTGAGGGAATGATCTGGCAGTCCTACCGGTATGACGGCTTTGGAAATATCATCTTTGGAAAGCCGCAGTATAATAACGTATACAGCTATAATGCAGAGTCCTACAATCCGAACATGGAAGCACAGTATCTGCGTGCAAGGTATTACAGCCCAGAAACAGCGAATTTCCTGACAGAAGATTCGTGGCTTGGAGATATCACAGACCCGCTGACGCTGAACCGGTATGCATATGTAAAGAGCAGTCCGTTGAATT
>JAUNGB010000187.1 GCA_030524715.1 Eubacteriales bacterium
TAATTTCCAACCGGACACGTTCCTTAAAACTTTCCTCCGCCATCGTTACTCCTTTGCTAAGAAAAAAAGGATGACCGCAGCCATCCTTCCTCTGATTTTTAGCAGTTTACTCTGTAATGGGAATGAGTTTTAGGTCTTCATCCCGACCACTGGAAACGGATTTAAGGTCTCCGTTCCGACCATAGTATCTTCTTTTTGTACTTTTAGTATACACTACAATATGCTAAAAGTCAATCAATGGTGTCGTTTTCAAAATACTATATCCTGCCTCCGGTTACTTTTCACGGGGTGGGAAATTAGGGGATCACAACTGGGGGCTCGTAAGAGCCCCTCAGCTTGTTTCCTTTTCAGGCTGCGCCGTATTAGAGGATTCCGTCTTTACTTTGACCGGTTGCGGCCTTTTAAAAACTTCCTTCACGGATCAGTAAAGGTTATCTTTATCGTCTGTTGCGAAATGGTCAAGCCCTCCGCTATCCCCTCTGCTGGAGCAATGTTGTTTTCGTGTATCATTTCCTGTATCAGTTCCAGTATCTGCTTGTTCCATGTAAGGACTTTTTCGTTCGCTATGCTGTCTTTCAGGTATCGTTCTATATGCACCATGCACTCCTGAGGGTCAGAACCGTAGCTGTAAAAACACGCCTCGTGGTCATGGATCAGGATCCCGCCAAAAGTTTACACAGGTGTCCCTTTGACTCAGGCATGCCCTTTGCTTTCCCGTGCAAAATACATATTTGCCACGCCGTTGCTGCATACAACGACATTGTGATTTTGGCCATTGACCCTTGCCACTGTATCATCTACATGCATGACCGGAGCGTCAAGAAGAGCTTTAAACAGGTGATTCTGTTCCATTTTACTCTTTTGTGAAAATTCCCTGCACAGTCCGCTGATCATCCCAACAGATGGTGACAATGCACCTTCCGTTATGTTTGAGAGGAACTGTGCGGTTTTTTCCAGGGATACATTAGATCTGCTGTTCAGCAGGAAAAGAACGGCTTTCATAGATTCGTCATAAAGGAGTGATTGCAGCTTTTATTTTGCTATTGGCAGCGGCGCTTCTTCTGATTATTTATATAGACAGGCGTGAAGAAAAAAGCAGACGGTTAATGAGAGAGGATCTGCAGGATGAGGTTGCGATATATGAAGCAGAGCTTAATGAGATCAGAAGCAATTTGGCAGAGAGAAGAGTTGAAATAGGTGAGAGCTCAGATTGCGGAAAAGTCCTGGTGGGATATTGTGTGACGTCAAAAGTGGAACTTGCCCTGGTAAATGAGCATGAGGAAAAATATGGTTTTGTACCTGTGATCGTTCTGGACTGCACAATGGATGAAGCGCTGTTAACGGAGCTGTTGGCCGGGATGCAGGGGAAGGACTATGAGGTGATGCTGACAGGAACCCCTTACTCTGCGGAGGTTTTAAATACAGCGGACAGTGTACGGGAGCTTTTGCCGGAATATGGTTTTGACGATGATGTTAGTTTTTTATTGCGTGGAGCGGATGATGTGATTGAAAATCTGGACGAGCTTTATGAACATGGATATTCAGGGCTTGTGAGATATGATGATTCTGCGAAGAACGGATTGACGGATAAGGGCGTCCCTTTTATTGCGTATAATTTTATCAGTAATAATGATCAGCTTTCCGGCGGGCTCGATCTGGTTATCCAGAACAAATCGGCAATCATCATGGTGTTTGATTTTAATAGCATGGAAGATGGGAAATTGAGTGAGGCTGATATGACAACTGCATTAGATGATATTCAGAAGCAGGTAAGTGACGAAACTCTGGTTTATAGCTCTGCAAAGGAGGTATTAGAGCAGATCAGAGCAGGGGATGATCTGGAAAAAGTGAAAAAACAGGAATATGAAGAGTATGCGGCAGCGCAGCAGGAGCGTATCGATGAGTTGGAAGAAAAAATCCATAACATATACAGTGAATGGAACGAAAAGTAAAGAAACAGGCGATTTGAATGTGCGGCAGGAATTAAGCGGATATCTGATATATCTTATTTCCTGTGCGCTGCACGATATTACGCCGGACAAAAAGATAGTGGAAGCAGTGGATCTCGAGGCTCTTTATAATTTGTCCTCCGCACATTCTCTGACTTCCATTGTGTGTATAGCATTAGAAAAGGCGGATGCTTTTTCTTCTGTTGATTGGGAAATTTCAAAAAAATGGACGGAGGCCAGAAATAAGGCGATCCGTAAAAATATATTGTTGGATGCGGAGAGAAAACAGATTTTTCTTCAGATGGATAAGCTTGGTATCTGGCATATGCCTTTAAAGGGCAGTATTTTGAAGGAACTCTATCCGAAATATGGAGCCAGGCAGATGGCGGACAATGATATTTTATTTGATGCTTCCCGCCGGGCGGATGTAAAAAGCATTATGGTGGAGCGGGGTTATAAAGTAAGCAGCTATGGGAAAGGGCACCATGATGTTTATGAGAAGCCGCCGATTTATAATTATGAAATGCATACGGCGTTATTTGATACAACTCACAGGAAAGTATGGCGGAATTATTATAACAATATAGAGAAGCGTTTGCTTTCGGATGGGGATGGCTCCTGTGGTTATCATTTTACAGACGAAGATTTTTACATTTTTTTAATTGCCCATGGGTGTAAACATTTTGACGGCGGCGGAACAGGGCTGCGTTCCCTGTTGGATTGTTATGTATATGTTCAGAAAAAGGGAAATGCACTGAATTGGAAGTATATTGAGGAAGAATTGCAAAAGCTGGACATTGCGGAATTTGAGATGAAAACCCGGACCCTTGCGATAAAGCTGTTTTCCTCCCCGATCCTTCCGGAAAATATGGAATTGACGGAGCCGGATCAGGAATTTCTCTCTGCGTTTATAGATTCCGGTACCTATGGAACGATGGAAAATCAGGTGAAAAACAGTATGAATCAATTGCGCGCGGAGGGAAAGAAAACAGATACCGGAATAAAAATACAATATTGCTTAAGGAGACTTTTCCCGGATATGGAATGGTACGAGAGCAATGTCCCTTTTTGCAGCAGACATAAATGGACAATTCCGTTTTATATTGTTTTTCGGATTATGCGAGGCGTTCTCTTCAGCACCCGGAGGATTTGCGCAGAGTTACGGGTTGTGAGAGGACTTAAGGGAAATATGGAGTCCAGGGATAATTAAATTTTTATAAACAAATAAATACGTGTT
>JAUNGB010000079.1 GCA_030524715.1 Eubacteriales bacterium
TTTTAATTTGCCGTTTTTGTACAGGAGATAGGAACTTTATTTTGCTGGGCGACAGCCAAGCTCCATAGACTGCATGGCAATGGTGACAAGGTTCAAAAAGGATGTGAAGAAACACATGGTAAGCAGCATAAAGAGTAAATAGGACGGGGCGGACAGGGAGCCTCTTAAAAACAGCCAGCCGCCAACAGGCAGAGTGAACAAAATAGCGGAATCCAGAATCACCAGGGCAATCGACAGAGGATTGCAGGAATACACGCACATTTCTTTCCAGCAGGTGGTATACAGGTTTAAGGCGTTCCGGTACTGTTCAAATTTTTCTGCCGTCAGGTGATACATTTTGATGACCGGCATGGCCGTAATAAATTCATTGGCAGATGCGTTCAGCTTTTCCGTATCTGCCGCAAGTTCATCTGACATATCAGGATAGCGGCCCATGAGCATCATTGGGACGGCGATACCGAGTATCATAGGAATCAGCATAACAAGTGCCATGATCCAGTGAAGCCGCAGCATGAAAAGGAACATCATTAACGGCACAACGGCGGCCTGGGCCAGCTCTCTTGTGCTATGCGCTAAAAAGGCTTCGATTCTGTCCACATCATCAAACAGCGTTGTTTTGATCTGTCCCGGTGCGTGTTCCTGAAAGAACCCCAGGTTAAACCTGGATATATGCTCCAAGACTTTGACTTTGATTTTGTGCATGGTATTAAAAGCTGCCATGTGGGAGCAGATACCTGCAATGGACGTAAGGACTGCCTGTAAAACTGCCGCCGCCACACCAATGCCAGCCCACATCAAAATAGTCTCAAATGTCACTTCGTTCTTAATAATCAAGAGCAAAATTTCGTAGACCACCAGATATGGAACCAGCGAAAAAGCGGAACAGAGAACATCTAACAGCATTCCTGCGACCAATTTCCCGCGTTCCCCTTTCGCAAGGGTAAAAACGTAAGATAATCCGGTTCGTTTTTGTTCCATCGAAACGAACCCCCTTTCTTTGATTTATCGAAGTTAGATTTCGCTAACCTTGACACAGTTCATTCTACAAGCTAAAATTAAAAAAGCAATAGACACCCCTGTTCGTCATCTGAATTTTGAGGACAGCGGGAAAAGCCTGATATTTAGGGGATTTTCGGCACATTCAAAACCGTATTTTTTATAAAATCGTGACTGAAAAAAATTGGATTGCAACCTTATTTTGAAGATGGATGCAATGGATGTTTATGATATACTTTAAGAAAGGGGGCGATAACATGGCATCAGCAATAGCGGACTACTTATTACAGCTTCCAGAAAAAATGCACTTTGCAAAAGTGCGGGAATTATCAGAGGATGGAACCACTTACTATCGTATGCTTTCCGATTATGGGAGCGGTTCTTTTCAGTTAATCCGTTTTGATGATGATCTGCTGCTGATTCTAATTGCGGATTACACACCAAAAGAAACTATTGAAAAAATATCTACTATTTCAGAAGAATATATTGAAATCAGCCAATTTGAGACGGACAGTAGTACCTTTAAAATCGGTGGTAGAAAAACACAAGCGGTAGGGAAAGGCATCTACTGTTATGTGAATAATCAAAAAACCACCTATGTCTATTGCGAAAAAGGAAAGCCAGTCCGATTCACCAAAGTCATATTGACCCGGAAATACTTTGACACATACTTCCGTATACACTACGGGAAAGATTATGAACAATCGAAATCCGCACAGGAATACCTTCTGAAAAATCCAAATCTGCCGGAACTTAATTTTGTGTTCCAGCAAATCCGGGGCTGCCAAGCTGAAGGACAAACATTGCGTTTATATCTGGAAAGCAAAGTCATGGAATTGCTTTCCCTTGTTATCCGGGGAATGGAGCAAGAAGAAAAGCATATTTCTGTCAGACTGGATTATAAGGATATACGCAGCCTGAAAAAGACCGTAACCCTAATGAAGAAAGATTTGTCTGCTTATCCCTCTGGTGAAGAATTGGCCCAGGTTGCCGGGATGAGTCCAGCCCGGTATCAACTGGCTTTTCGGAAATATTACGGTACTTCGCCCTATGAATATCTCAAAGAAATGCGGTTGAATCAGGCTTTACTGCTGCTCAAAAATTCAGACTACGGCATTGCTACGATTGCGGCAAAGGTTGGTTATCACAATTCAGGGCATTTTGCCAAACTGTTTAAGAATGCCTATGGTATGGGACCAAGAGAATATAGAAAAGCGCATGGAATTAAGTAACCCTCTAAAACAACATCCCAGAGCAGCATTTGCTATGCTATTCTGGGACGTTTTATTATTCATATTTATAATAAATTTCCTCTTTTGTGAAAAGGTATAACTACTTTCCGAGTTCTGCGGTAAGGCTCTGACACCTTCTTAGTTTTGCGAAAAGGTGGGGGCTTCCAAACAGCAATTTTACCCCGCCCTTTTCTTTTACCATGAGCATAAACCGTTCATCGAAGAAATGCACAAACTTTATGTACTCTGATTTCTGCATGAGCCAGATTTTACCACATATCAAGTTTACTTCAAACTATCTTCCCATATAGTGTGCCTTCAAGTTTCCCACTAACCGGGTATTCTACTCCCCCGCCACCCAGCACCCATCCATTTCCACAGATGCCTGCTACCGGTCATTCTCATATTTCAAACTTGTATCCGCTTCCAATAACGGTCTTTATGTATTTATCTCCAATCTTTCTCCTGATCTGGCTTACTACACTTAAAACCGCTGCTCCACCATCACCAGAATCTTTCCAGACATTTTCATATATCTGCTCTTTACTGAACACCCAACCGGGATGCTGTGCTAAGTACAGCAATGTGAAAAACTCATGGTATGTCATGGATACTGGATCACCGTCCCGGTAGACCATTTGCTCTCTTGGGTGGATTTCCAGTCCGGGGAAAGCCAACACATCTGCAGCAGAACTCACATTATAATCAGATGATAGTTGTGTAACCTGGCAGTATGTCCGCTTGGAAAGAAAGTCTATCACTTCATTTAAAATCCCATCTCCCTCCCTGGAATCAATGACCAGGATATTCACCATAGGATGTTACCTCCCCTTTTAAATCAAGATACTAATCTCCATTTACCAGCCCTCTGTCCAATTTCCCAAAAGTGAGCATATTGACCGTTGTTTTCGAGCAGTTGCTTGTGCAAGCCTTTTTCTACAATCGAACCGCCATCCATGACAATGATTTGATCTGCGTCTTTTATTGTTGTCAGGCGGTGAGCAATCACAATCAAGGTCTTGTCTTTCACAAGTTCGTTAATTGCCTGTTGAATGAAAACTTCATTGTCGGGGTCAATGCTTGAAGTAGCTTCGTCAAGCAGAACAATGGGAGCATTTTTCAAAATTGCTCTTGCTATGGAAATACGCTGTTTTTCCCCGCCAGATAAATGCGAACCGCTTTCGCCCACAACTGTATCATATCCATCTGGCAGTGCCATAATGAAGTCGTGACAGCAAGCCTTTTTTGCCGCAGCCTCAACTTCTGCTTGTGTCGCATCCGGTTTTCCATATCGGATATTCGCGGCAATCGTATCATTGAACAAATAGACATTTTGAAAAACGATAGATATATTTTTCAAAAGGCTGTCGCAGGTGATCTCTTTTACATCAACTCCACCAATTTTTATGCTCCCTTTCTGCACATCCCAAAAACGGGCGATTAAACGAGCCAATGTCGTTTTGCCGGAACCAGAAGAACCAACAACCGCCGTCATGGTATTTTGGGGAATCGTAAATGAAACGTCTTTAATTACTTCGTTTTCTCCATCATAAGAAAACGAAACATGATTAAATTCAATATCAAAATTCTTTAATACTATATCCTGACAGCCCTCGTCAATCATTGGAAAATTGCTGATTTCCTCTATACGGTCTATGGTTGCGTCCAGTGTGCGGATGCTGTTGATGGAAGTAGTCAAAGTTTCCAGCGGCCCAAAAATCTGAAAACTGGCAACAATCATCACAACCGATGAAGCTATGTCCAAGTCTCCCTGAATAGTCAGATAAGATACTGACACTAAAATCGCACCAACCGCAATTTTCAGGCAGCAATGGAGAATGGTACTCCACGGAAGAACTTTGATTTCAAGCCCATAGGATGTATTACTATATTCACGATAGCTGTCCTTTACATTTTTGACGCTATGGCCACCCATGTGGAAAAGTTTGAACACGGAAATTCCACGGATAAATTCAAGTGTTTCTGAAATAGCGTTTGTTTCAGCCTGCTTTCGCAGTGGGATCACTTTTTCACTTTCTCTTTGAATTTTATTTAGGAGCAGATAGGCAGCAATAAAACCCGCAGTAAAGATCAGGCCCAGCCGCCAATCAAACAAAATCAAAAACAGGCAGGAAATAAGAGACGATATCAGTCCATTGACAACCCAATCCAGCACATCAGCGGCTTTGTTCTCATAAAAGGTAATATCCGAAGTAAGGGCAGCCGTTACTTCTCCCAACGTCTTTTCTTTGAAAAAGCCCATCGGGACACGTTTCAGGCGATCACCGATTTCCAGACGCTTTCTCGCAGCCACATAATTGCTGGCCCATTCCTGCAAACGATAGGTAATTGTTTTTGCTACTGAACCACCGATCAAACTTAATAATAAAATACCCGTACATATAAGCAGTGTTTCCGCAGTCAGTTGCTTGTCAGCCTGATAGAAAAACAGGTAGATTGCGGTGTAAGGGAGTGCAACAAAAATGGCATAGACAAATGCGGCGACGGTACTTGCCTTGATATATTTAGCCTTATCGCCGGACATGGCAATAATTTTCTTAACTACGCTCCACATACTGATCCCTCCTTCTGAATACTCCAACCGCTTGCGCCCATGTGATTATTCCACATAGACAGGTACATAGGACAATTTTCAAGCAGTTGCTCATGTGTTCCAACGGCAACCTTTGTTCCGTGGTCTAAAACAATGATTTGATCTGCTGTCATAATAGTAGAGAGCCTATGGGCTATCATAATCAATGTTTTCCCTCTCGTTAGTTCTTCGATTGCCATTTGAATTTTATATTCATTCTCTGGATCAATGGCGGCCGTTGCTTCATCAAGAACGATAATGGGCGCATTTTTAATAATTGCGCGCGCAATCGCTATACGCTGGCGTTCTCCGCCGGACAGCCGATCACCGGCATCACCAACCTTTGTATCGTATCCATTCGGGAGCCGTAAGATAAATTCATCACAGCAGGCGCGTTTTGCGGCAAGGCGTATTTCATCATCGGTAGCATCCGGTTTTCCCATACGGATATTCTCTTTGATTGAAATATTGGGTAAGAAGTTATCCTGTGATACAAAGCTGATCATATCCATAAGCTGATCGAAAGGTATCTCTTTTACATTTACGCCGCCAATGAAAACGGAACCGCTATTCACATCCCAAAAGCGCGCAATCAGTTTCGCAATCGTGGATTTCCCACTTCCTGACGGACCGACAATCGCTGTTGCTGTTCCCGCGTTTGCAAGAAAGGAAACATTGTGTAAAATTTCTGTTTCCCCATATCCAAAAGAAACATTTCGCATTTCTATGCTGTTATCACAAATATCTGCGGGATTTGTTGCCTGCTCTAATTCGGGTGCCTGCAAAATTTCTTGAATTTTGGTATTAGCAGCATAGATTTCATTGATATGGTCGGTGAACGCAACGAGTTTCATAATAGGCGCTACGATACCGAGAGAGAGAACCAGACACATAATGAGTGTTTCCAATGTGATCGTGCCGATATAGAGTAAAATGCCGCTGGTGGGTAATACGAAAGCAATCGTTGCTGGCGTTACCACGCCATAAACACTAAGGTACGGCCATACGTGACGGAACCAGCGAACCAATGCGTCACGATATTGTATTACTACGTTTTCATATTTCTTCATAGAGGAAGCGGTCTGATTAAAGGCTTTGATAACCTCCATGCCGTTCACATATTCAACGATTGTGCTATTCATTTGCTCGTTGCCCTCTTGTGTCAGTTGGAAAATGCTCATAGCATTTTCGCCCATCATCAATTTCCATGTAATAGCACCGATCACAATAGAAACGAGGGCAGACAGCGCAATTCTCCAATCCAGTACAAACAGATAACCAATCACAACAATGGGAAGAATCACGTTCGGGATAATCTCCGGGATAATATGTGCCAGCGCATCTTCCAGCCGATCTACAAGATCAATGATCGTCTGTTTGAATGAGCCGGATTGTCTGCTTTGAATATCTCCCATGGAAGTGTGTTCAATTTTGTCAACTAACGCACAGCGGATAGAATACAGCGTGCCAAAGGCAGCCTTATGGGAAAGCCATGTCGCCACGCAGCCTAAAATTTTTTCCGACAGCATTGCTATAATAATCAGTAATGCCAAAAGGATCGTATGCTGAAAATCCGTATTCCCAGTAAGAAGTGAGATCAGTAACCGTCCTGCTGCAATATATGGGATAATTCCAAATAACACTGAAATAGCAGATAGTACGGCGGCGGCGATCAATTTTGTTTTTTCCCCTTTAGCAAACGTAAGAATTTCCATAAGAGGATTTGGTTTTTTGTCATTCATAATAACGCCCCTTTCTGTAAAATTGGAAACAACCCTGCGGACAGAAAGGGGGAATCCCCTTAGTCCTCCGGGTAAAAGATAAGAGAGAAAAGCAACGTAAACATAGCATCCAGAGTACGCCCCAGCGCATCCTTGTGCATCATCTCTTTTGCTTCTTGAACAAGGGCAAGCGTTTTCATAAGGTTTGCGATAACAGGATAGTCAAGATTTTCCCGTACACCTTCCATGTGGTCCAGGAAACTGTCAATCGTGTGAATTTCTAATTCCACATCAACCACAAAATCATCTGGCAGAGCCGCCTGCAATTTTGCTTCATCCGTTGTGGTAAGATATGGATAGATCGTATCCTCCCCCGAATAGAGGTAGCGCAGATACTCTTTTGCCTCGGCAGTAGTCATTTTTTCGCGGCCAGCTAAAATCTGATTGAATTTTGCCATGGCTTTTTCCCGCTGATAACAGATAATTTCATAAATGAATTTCTCTTTCGTAGGGAAAAAGTTATAAAATGTACTGCGTCCGAGTCCAACGGCCTTTGTCACTTTCTCAACGGATGTATGTGTCATGCCGTATTGTTTCAGAAGTTCAAACCCTATGGCAAGCATCCTTTGTCGCAGTTCTTCTTTCTCTTTTAATGAAAAAACCTGTGGCATATAAATAATTCTCCTTTCGACGGCAATTTGAAGCGACAATTATTTCAAAAAATGTCGCATCAAAAGTATAACATATCCCCTGCACTGCGTCAATGAAACAACCCATGCAGGGGAGCTGTTTTAAGCCATACTCAGCTATGCCGTGGATCGGATAAAGAATTATTTTGTTTTGGTGTAAGTCAGCATCCAGTTCCCGTCCAAATCACTAAATTCCAAACTCTTTCCATCATCGGAAAATTTGTATTGCGTGACCTCGGCACTTCCATCTTCACCAACGGCTACATAATAGTTCTTGTAGACGAAGTAGCCGAAAGTATCTGCCTGCTCGCCATCTAAGTAAGTAATTAGTGTTCCATCCTCCTTAAATTCTGAACCGGCAACCCCAGTAATACCCTGATCTGCATATACGGCGAAGTCACTAAAATCCGCTTCCCATGTACCAACAAACTGGCTGGTGTAATCCATAGCGGTACTTGTGCTGGTAGACTCATTTGTCTTGCCACAACCAACAAGGCCGAAAACCAGCATCAGCACACACAGCATTACAGCTAAAAGTTTTTTCGTTCTTTTCATGGTATGTCCTCCTTGCGACATTTTACTTTTTCTTTTGCGACAATTATTTATTATTTTGTCGCATACATAGATTAGCATGGACTAACTATCTTGTCAATAGGATATGGAAACTATATCTTATACTTTTTCACATCATAAAGTACTGCACTATCCTGCACGAATATTCACACAAAAAACCGCAGAAAGAGACATGGCATTCTGCTGTTCTTGCAGAATGCCACATCTCCTTTAGCTTATAATTCTTGTCTATACATTACCACTTAATATGACACCACACCATACCCCATGATACAGGAATAATTAAGATCATAGTTGTTCTGCTTTACCGCATTTCCGGAATTTCCTTCCACCGTATAGACTCTGCCGCCTTCACTTTTTTCCACGATACCTACATGGTTGGATTTTCCATCTCCATCCCAATCAAAGAAAATAATCATCCCGGCGGTCGGCGTACTTCCACGGGCCTGCCATTTTCCTTTCCCCTGAAACCAATCTACACCGTCTGTGCAAAGGGAAAATCTCGGCACCGCTCCGCTCTCTATCAATCCGCTCTGGTCCGCACACCATGAAACGAAACAGGCGCACCAGCTGACATGGCTGTCAAATCCATACCATGACCAGAACTTGTCTCCGCCTACATTCCCTAACTGCGTCAGTGCCACAGATACGATCTGCTCATTTCCGAACAGGGCTGCAAACGGATTTCCTCCGGAATAATAGCGAAGCACATGGGGAACATACTCCGGATCCCCGTATCTCGCCCATCCATGGGAAGCTGCCTGCTGTTGGGAAAACAGCAGTGCATTGGCTTCACTGTAGCCTCCATAATTGCTCACAGCCCACGATATGTACCCGTTTCCATAGTTATATCCCTGCAGCGACAATTTCAGCTTGTCCATATCCTGCGGGCTGGTGCATCCGGCCTCCCGGACGCAGTCTGCATAATACTGCACGCCCACCTCTATGGAATATTCCGGATCCGTAATGACTCCGGGACTGTTAGGGTAGCGTGTATTATAAGGACATTCGCTGGACTGCATCGGATCCGTTCCATTTCCTCCAGATTCCTGCATCATGATCGCCTGGATCACGGGCACATATTCAGGGATACCATATTGGCTGGCATATTTCTGGATCGTTGCCGTGTAAGCCAGCACCTGCTCACTTAAAGATGCACTGCTGTTCTGCGAAGAACTGTAGGCAAAGACACCGCCAATGACACCAACAATCAAGATCAGGACAATGAACATGGAGCCAGCTCCGGCCGCCAATGCAACAAGCCCATTTCGGACGGCTTTGACCGCGGCCTCCACCGCGCGTTTGAACCGTACCACTGCGGATGCTGTCTGCTCTGCCCGTCTTGTACTCTGCTGCATATTATGGATAGCAGTCCGCTTTGCAGCCTTGGCCGCCTGAGCCTTTTTCTGTGCAGATGATATCTTTTGCACTGTATTCCCTGGTGCTTTTTGGGACTTTATGATCCGGGGTGCTTTTTTCACTGACAGCCTTTCTGCTGACTTTGCCTTGGGAGGCTGCCTGGATGCCTGCTCCCGCACGGTGCGTCTGACGTTTTCCCTGGTACGGATCATCTGGTCTCTGCCCGTTCTGCCTGAGTTCTGTACCGCTGCAGTTTTCTCTGCCTGCTGTTCCAACGCCTGTTTCTGTGCCTTTTTCTTCACCGCATCTTTCCCGGCTCTTTCTTTTGCGAGTGCCCGCCCCTTTTCCACAGCACCCTCGGACGGTTGCCCGGAATGAGGCTCTTTCCTGTCTCTTTCTGCACCGGCACGTTTTTGCAGATTTTGATAGGTCTTTCTGGCAGTCTGTTTCCCAGTTGTATAAGAAACCTTTGCGGCTGTCCGGCCGGTTTCCCTGGCGCCTCTTTTTAATACAGTTTCCACTTTATCACCAGCATACCCGGCTGGAGAATCCGGCTGGTCCGCCGTATCGGATACTCTGGATCCCTGGAGAGATTTTTCCTTTGCTGCAAGTCCTGCCTCCTTTGCCAGCTCTTTTGGCATACGGGAAGCCTTTTCCATGATCTTCGGTTTTCGGTCATGCTCTCTTGTTTTGATATCCTTCATATCTCACCTCCCATCCGAATATCCTGGAACCGCTCACCGTTCCGGAGTGTTTTTGTGCTTTGTCCCTTTCTGGAGTTTCGGCAGATATCCTTCCAGTTCCTTGACCGCTTTTTGTACCAGCGGATGGTTCGCATAGGCGGGAATCATTTCAATGGATTCCTTATCAATCTGATCTGCTACCAAAAGCGGCCAGTGCATCCCGGAATAATCCGGTATCGCAGGATCCTGCAGCTCAAACCCGATACCGGGGATGTTGCAGGCATTCCGTTTCCGTATTTTTTTGTATATATCCACTGCCTGTGCCAGTGTCAAATCCTCATAACACTCCGAATAGTTTTCAAATTCCATACATCCGGCTGTATAAAACCGGATGCTGGCTGTTTCCTGTTGCTCCATACTTCCTCCTTCCCGGCATCAATGCCTTATGTTTTTTACTAGTTCAAGCCCTGTGCCTCCCCCGGTTTGGTCGTCATCAAGCGGTATAGCGCTGTATTTTTCGGAAAACTGTTCTCGAATGGCACGATATTGCCGGAACAGCGGATCAGGCCATGGCCGGCGCCCACGTTTGTGATATACGACAACTGGTTATCAGAAATATTCAGAAGGTTCGCCAGTTCATCCCGGTCAGTCGTTGCCTGATTCAAGAGGATCAAGAACTCACTGTTTGCCAACATCAGCCTTGCGGTATCCGATTTTAAGAGTTCCTCCACATTCTGCGTCAGGCCCGTCACAAAGCCGGAATACTTCCGGATCCTTTTATACAGGCGATAGAAAAAGTCGGCACTGTACTCATACCGGAAAAGCAGATAAAATTCATCCGCAAAGATCCAGGTTGTCTTTCCCATCTTCCAGTTCTGGATCACACGGTTAAAAATGGAGTCCAGAGTGACCAGCATGCCAAGGGGCATCAGCTGTTCTCCAAGTTCCCGGATATCGTAAGCAATGATCCGGCTCTTGGTATTGACATTGGTCGGCTGTGCAAAGGTGTTCAAACTTCCGTTGATGAATAACTCCGAGGACAATGCCAGCCCTCTGGCTTCTTCCTCCGGCTGGAGCATCAGCTGGCGGTAAAGGTCCTTTAATGTCGGCACCTGCATCTGGTATCCGCTGCGGATATAATCCCGGTAAACATCTGCCGTACAGCGGTCGAGGATGGATTTCTCCTTGGCCGAAAGGTTACCTGCGCCCACCAGTTGTTCAAATAGGGACAGGATGAATTCCGATTTCTCGATCAGCGGATTCTTATCATTTCCATAGGCAGAATCCATGTCCATGGCATTTAAGTGCGTATCCGATGTGGCTGAGATCTTAATGACCTCGCCATTTAACGCTTCCACAAGGGAACCAAATTCCGACTCCGGATCCAAGATCAAAATATCGTCCTCTGTGGATAATGCCAGATCCACGATTTCCTCTTTTGCTGAAAAACTCTTTCCTGATCCGCTGACACCCAAACGGAACGAGTTGCCGTTTAACAGCCTTCTGCGGTCTGCCACCAGCATATTCTTACTAACCGCATTCTGCCCATAATAAATACCACCCGGCTGCATGATCTCCTGCGTATGGAATGGGATCAAAACCGCTGTGGACTCTGTCGTCAGGGTACGTAGTGCATTGATCTTTCTAAGCCCATATGGAAGCACCGTATCCAGCCCGTCTGCTTGCTGCCATTTCAAAGTCGAGAGCTGGCAGAGGTGCTTTCTTGCCACAGACAGAAGTGTCTCCGTATCCGAATCCAGCTGTTCCTTGGTTTCTGCCATGTGTACCATTGTCAGAAGCCCGAACATCATGCGCTGGTCCCTGGTCGTCAAATCCTCCAGCATTTCTTTTGTCTCTTTTCTCTGAAGCTCCATATCGTAAGGAACCACTGCAGAAAAGTTATTGTTCGCATTCTGCCGCCTCTGCCAGTTTGTCACGTTGGTCTCCACCCCAAGCAGTTTGTTCTGGATCTCACGCACCGCTTCATCGGTCGGCACTGGCAAAATATCGATAGACAGCATCAGGTCGCGGCTGAGATCACACAGTTCTGAAACCATGTCATCTTTTACATAGCTGGCGTAATCCTGCATATACAGCACACGCCCATACCTTCCATTGATCCGGAAATGGTCGCTGCGAAACTCCATGCTCTCCGGGCAGATCCAGTCCTTAAAACTATGCCCCTTCTTTGCAAAGGCTTTTAAGTCAAAAGGAATGGCAGACGGCTCATCCGTTTTAAAGAAATCACGGAACAGCTGGAGCCGCTCCCCCGCATCCAGTTCTTCCGCTACCGAGGACAGCTTTGCCAAATGGGTGACGATGTCCGTTCCCACACGCGCAAAGTATGTCCGGGCTTCATCCACGTTCTTTTTATGGATGCTGATGGTAAGATACCGCTCCTGATAGATACTGTTGCTGGTGCCGCTGACTTTGGACAGCAGCATGTCGTTATATTCCTGACGGTAATGGTCCAGCCCGTCCTCTTTCATCGGGATCAGCAGGGAATGTTCAAATTCTTCTTTGTTGATCCTGCGGTTGTTCAGCGTGATCTTGGCGGACGAACCGGAATCCAGTGCATTCAAAAGTTCCGAATAATCAAGGAACATCTCTGTCTTATCCGCTTTGCTTGCGATCGCATAATTGATATCCGTAAACCGGAATGATTTTGAATATTTATTTCCCACCTGGAAGATACCGTCCGGCCAGATCCTGCGGATCGGAACCGCCTGCTGGACAGACTTTGGAACCCGAAACCGCTCCTTATCCATTTTTAATGCCTGGCTCAGTGTTTTAATCAAAGGCATCCCTCCTTCCTTTTTTCTTCTTCACTCTTTTCTTTTTTTCCACATTTTCCTTTTTCCGGGTGACAGCTGTCCCGTCACCTCCGGTACGCTCCCCTGCAAGGATGCTTTCCTCCATGCAGGAATAGTAGAGATTTTCCGGCTTGAAACTCAGTTTTTTCGGGTACAGAATTTCAGATTTTATAAATGCCCATAGAAACTGTTCTGCTGTCATTCCGTGATATTTGAAAAATCCACAGGCAGCAAACGGGGCTGCCCCAAGCATGCACAGCCATCCCTGGATCTCATCGGGCAGGCGCCCTTTCGTTCCAAAATAAATGGCTACCGCCGCAAGGATCGCCAGCACAGAAAACGCACACTGCCGGAAATTGAGTCCAAAAAACATGGATTCCTGATAGTCCCGGATCTCCTTATTCATTTTCACTTCCATATTTGTCCCTACCTTTCTTTCTGCTCATGTTTTCTTTTCTTCGGTTTCGTTTCTTTCTCCGGGGCATCCTGCTCTTTTCTTCCCTGGAGATATTCCTCTACGCCTTTCGGATCAAGTTCTCTCAATTTCTCCATGTCAAAAGCCACCTTTGCATAGGTACAGTGGCCGGAAAATCCTACTTCCGGCAGGATGTCACCCAATTTATGTGCTTTAATAAATCTCAGCTTCTCTTTGCTTAAAAAATTGTCAATGTATGCCTCATTTGGTTCGGGCGGGATCATGCTGCTCATGGGCAGGTTCACTGTCAGATCCCCGAATTGTTTGAATCCTTCTTCTGTTTTGTTATAAAGCCCGATATAGAGGCAGCCGTTGTTTGCATAGGACGCCACTTCAAGCGCCAGTTCCTCATGCCCGAACTCCCAGTCAAACCCCAATGTTTTTACTTCATCCATTTCTATATCCTCCTATAATCCCATGATCTCCTTAACGATCCGGTCAGATGCTTTGACCGCTCCTACAAGGATCAGCAAATTAAATACCAGCTCTCCCACATAATTCCAGACAATGGTCACGGCCGACAGGCTGGTATCCGATACGGCCGGCGCACTGGATGTGAACACCGAAAATATGATGCAGGCCAGTGCGATGATCGCACCCTCCAGACACACGCCCGCATAGGAACGGATAAAATTCTTTCCTATCGATTGGGACGGCTCCCCTGCAAAAGTTGAAAGGGGGATGGGTGCAATGGCGGTATACATATACAGCTTAAACATCCGCCCATAAACAGTCAGGATCATAATAAAAGACAATACCGTAATCAGCAGACTGCCAAGCAGCGTTACGATCCACAGCGGGATAGAATCCAGCATGCCTACGGATTCCACCTTTTCCACGATCTCCGCTGGAAGTTGGGACACTGTCCCGCCGGACATGCTCGCATTGGCTAAAATCGTTGTGACAATGCCCTGTATGATAGAAAAGAGTGCTTTCATGAGGTCCATGCCATATACCACGGCTCCCTGTGCTAACGCAAAACGGATGAATGCTTTCAGCACATGCTCCGGCTTTTTCATCTCCGTAAAACTGCCGCAGGTCTTGATGATCCCCATAGCAAAAAACAGAACCAAAAGCCCCAGGGCTATGGCTTTTAAGGCACCATTGATATTTGTCATCACGCTCCAGATTGCCCCGCCCTTAAAAGACTGTGGATCCTGTGTCAGCAGTGTCCAGATTTCATTTAATTTGTCATTCCATGTATTTAATGCAGATTGCAGGTTCTGCACGATCCAGTTATCGCTTTCCATTTCCTATCTCACCTCCTTCGTGTGATAAAGGGCGGACAGTATTCCTGCCCGCCCGCTGGCATCCCTTACGCCATAATCAGGTCAAGGATTTCTTTTGCGAAGGTAATAATGATACCGCCTGCCAGTGTCAAAAATCCGTTCGCCCTCTGGCTCGGATCATGGCTCTTAAGGCTGAGGCCCACCTGCACGATACCAAAGCCTAACAGGATCAGGCCGATAGCCCGGATCAGGGAGAAAATGAAAGTCGACAGGTTGTTGACAACCGACAGGGGATCCCCTGCCGCATAAGCGTAAGTCGTACACACATTTCCGATAAACATCAGCACAGAATAAACAGCAAACAGCTTCTTCTGCACCCTGCTCATCGGCATGGATGAGGTTTCTTTTTTTGCCTCCTGTCTGCCAGTTTCCTCCATGCAGCCCTTTTTCAGTTTCATCTGGTTCAATAAATTACATTTCATCGGCATCCCTCCATTCTTAAAAAAGGAGCTGCCCTCCGATGATGTCCTCATCAGAGAGCAGCTCATAATCTTCATATCTGCCCGCATCAAACGCAAAGGTGTCATGGGCCAGCGGCGCTTTCGCATAATTGTACGCTTCTGCCCCTCCGTCCTCTGTCAGCCTGATATTCGGGTGTTTCATCAAATCATATTTTTTATCTTTCATGGCGCATTCCCCACGGACAAATAAAAGGGCATACTGGTTGTCCAGCATACGCACTTCATCCGGCATGAGAAGCTCCCTTCCGCTTTGCTGGAAGTTTGTAGAATAACTTCCAGACCGTCCCTTTGTCTGTCCATATGTGTTGGTATCGATGGTTTCTTTTCCAAGCAGCTCCGAGATGTATTTATGCGTTTCTTTTTCATTGCCACCCAGGTATAACAGCTCATCGCAGTTCCCCACCAGACTTTCCCAAGAGTCTTTGAAAAGCGCTTTGATCTGGCTCATATTCTGCACGATAATGCTGCAGAAAATCGAGCGTGACCGGCAGGTACTCAAAATTTTCTCGAAATCATCGGGCAGGGCTACGTTCGGCCATTCGTCCATGATGCAGTTTACCGGGATTGGCAGCCTGCCCCCATATTTGCGGTCGGCCACATAATAAAGTGTTTGGAAAAGTTGGGTATAGATCATACCCACCAGATAATTAAGGGATGTATCCGCATCCGGGATACAGCAGAAAAGTGCTACCTTTTTTTCTCCCATGCTGGCAAGATCCAGTTCATCATGGCAAGTTAAATTTGCAATCTGAGGCAGGTTGAACGCTGCCAGCCGGACACCTACGGAAATCAGGATAGACTTTGCGGTCTTTCCTGCAGCCTGTTTGTAAATATGATATTGCTTTACGGCAATGTTTTCCGGATCCCGCATCTCCAACCGCTCAAACAGGATATCCAGCGGTGACTCGTAATCTTCGTCATCTTCTTTCACTTGGGCAGACGCCAGCATCTCCATGATCATGGCAAAGTTCTGTTCCTCCGGCGGTGCTTCATGCAAAAGGTACAGCATGAGTGCCTGTAGAAGCGCTGTCTCACTTTTCTCCCAAAATGGATCCGAGGACTGTGCCCCCTTTGGCGTCGTGTTCCGGATCAGGTTTGTGATGAGCTTCAACACATCCTTATCATCCTTCACATATTCAAACGGATTATAACCGAAAGAGGTATCCGGATTGATCAGGTCAAATACCCGCACCTCATATCCGGCTTTTTCCAGAAATCCGCCTGTTTTCCGAAGAAGTTCCCCTTTAGGATCCGTGATCACCATGGAGCAGTTTCCCTGGAGGATATTCGGCAAAGCGTATGTCCTTGATTTCCCCGCTCCGCTGCCGCCCACGACAAGGACGTTCAAGTTCCTTTTGTGTCGGTAACAGTCAAGCCCCATGCGGAAGTTCTGCGTAAACAGGACATTGTTGGAATAGGGTTTCTCCTGGTACTTTTTACACAGCCGTGCGGCGTCTCCCCATTTGGCCGATCCATGTTCCTCTCCCCTGCGGTAGTTCCTCCGGTTCGCATAATAGATGCCAATGCCAAAGGCATACAGCAGGGTGCAGATCAGGATGGACTTCATGGTATATTCTGTATAATGAAGCGATAACGGATGCTCCATCTTTTCCGTAAGCGCCTCCAGAATCTCAAACAGATTCTGTCCTGGTGAGATGGCATCTGCAAGAAGTGCCCCTGCCCACCACACAAACGGCAAAGCGGCAAGCCAGATGATCCACTCTGACTTGCCGCTTTTACTTACCGGGAAGGTTCACCCCTCTCTTTCTTTGGCCGACTTACCACCTGGAAACTATCCACTTCCGTATTTAATGCCAGTGACCTCCCATTTTCCCAATTCACATGGATCTGGCCGATGTCATCCACAAAAGATACCGTCCCTAAAAGTCCGGACGGCATTCCCTTTTCTCCATCCATGCAGCCCAGGCGGACTTTTGTCCCTTTGGGATACCTCTGCTTAATGCCTTGCGCCTGCCTGCTCAGTCTTTCCCATTCATTCATGGCATTCCTCCTTTCCGATCAAAAAAGACAGGCATCCCGCCTGTCCGTTACCGTGTCCGATAGGTCCTGTACCTTGCGTTCATGATACGCATTAAAACCGTATCGATCCCATCGGTATATCTTCCATTTTCAATATAAGTATCTCTGAGCCCATTTAAAGCCTGTACCGCTTTTTTATGTTCTCCTTCTGTCAGATAGAGCTTCTTATCCTTGTGGCCGGCCAGCCGCAGGATAAGATCCCCCGTCTCTTTTGTGGATGCGCCCGCTTCTTTTTCTTCCCGGAACACATCCCGCAGTGCATGCACCAGCATATTGACGGTAATCTCATCTGTTTTTACACATCGTCTCTTTTCCATCCTCCGGCCTCCTTTTTCTGTTCTTCCTGACCACAACATACCACACCCACCAGCAGAAAGCTACTTACTTTTCCAGAAAAAAAGCACTTTCCCGGATGCCCTTTTTCCATCCGCAAAGTACCTGTTTATCAGCGTTCCGGCTGTTTTTTCTCCTTCCCGGATTTTACTTTTCCATCAGAAACAGCAAACTCATCTGCAACAAATTCCTGTTCCTGCTCTCCGAGGTTACGGTTCAAATGGTTGCTGATGCCATAAGCGGCATTACGGATATCCCCGATAAAGGCGCGAAGCTCCTTTGGATCCTTATCACCGTTGCCCTGCATCTCACATACCTTATTAAAATTGAAGCCGGAAGTATCCACGCCGTATTTCTGTGCAACTACATAAGCGGTGCAGAACGCTTTGGGCGATACCTTCTGACGGGCATAACTGCCATCATGGGCATCCATGGCGGCGCAGGCCAGTTCCCGGTTGATGGCATGGAATGTTGTTACTTCACTCATGCCATTTCTCACATAAATAGTGCGCTGTCTTGGGATATACTGCGCCTGCACCCCTTCCGGCAGATTATCCGCAATACGGATCGGCACATCCGGATTTGTCAAAAGCGCTCCCATGAGGGTTTCCATATCCTTTGGCTCCGGCGGGACTGGCGGCTTCATGCGGATCTGGCTGACGTCATACGCCTTTCCGACATTCGTCCCCTGCATAGTGATCCCGTCTTTTTCATAATCCTGTGTAACTAAAAAGCGGTATCCATGCACGCCTGCCCGCAGAGAATATCCTTCCTCTTTCACTTTCTCAAATGTCATGACCTGCCGGATCTCCGGATTCTGGCTATAGAGCAGAAGCAGGTTTGGCGTTTTCTGCGGTTTGCACTGTGCCATAAAATCAAGGAAGCCTTTTAAGGAATCTCCATCCTTAAACACGTCCTGTGCTTTGGCATCAATCTCCGCCCATACTTCTTCACGCTCCTGCTTTTTTAAGGCAGCATATTCCTCTTTGCTCATACGGGGCTGTTCCTCTGTTACAGGCTGCTCCCCTCCCGATAAAAATTTCGATAAATCCATTTATATCACCTTCCCTTCGTTTTTGCTTTTTTTCTCTTTTTCCTGACAGCCGAGCGGTTCTGGCTGCGGCTTTTACTGTTTTCTTTCTTTTTTGCAGACTCCTGTTTTTCCTGCTTGATCTGATCCAGTTCTGCACGGACAGACGGTTTCTCCCTTCCCTCTGTCTTTTCCGGTGCATTCAATAGATCCTGTTCAGACTTTTCCTGCCCGGTAGAAATATCTTTGCTGCGCGAGGAAGGTTCGGACGGATTCCTTTCTTCCTGCGCCTGCATAAAATTTTCCGGTTCCGGCACTGGTTCCTCAAATCCAAAGTCCTGCTCCATATCCCCAAGTTCAAACTGGATCTCGCCCTCCGGCATCTCCACTGTCTCAGTCGGGGCCTCCGGCATTTCCTGATTCTGCTCTGCTTCCATTGCCACTTCCTGAACAGCTTCTCCGCTTTCAGATTTTAAGAAGTCAAGATTCATCTTATCCATGACTCGGTTGACTTTGGCGGCATCATCCGCAAATACCATGATCTCGCACTGATCCGGATTCTTTTTGTCACGGATGACAACATATAACAGGCCTCTTTTCTTTCCCTCACGGGCAAATTCTTTTAAACGGTCAGACGGCACCGTAAAAAATTTCAATGGGCGGTTCTCCTTTAACATCCGCACCATGCGAGTCTTGCCATAGGTTTTCTTCTGGTCCTTTAGTACCGCCGCAAAAAATACAGCAAGATTTTTTGCAAGCGTACCGGATAAGCGCAGACTATAATCAATCCCTTCCAACGAATAACGGACGACCTGGTCTGCCGCATCTCCACCCAAATTCATAGCTCTCACCTCCCCTCTTTCTGTTCCTGATGTTCTTTTCCTGCCTGTTCGCAGGATTCTTGTTTTTCATGTTCCAATTGCTGCTCCAGTTCCCTCATCCTCTGCTCGATCTCCAGCGAGTGCTGCTTGATCTTTACACACATGCGGATATCTTTCCGCAATGGCTTCAGCGTGTCTGTGATCTCCTGGATCCGCACAGACTCCGGCTCTGCCCGGTACAGATGATGGCGTTCTTTCGTAAGGGCCAGCACCTGCTGTTCTAACGGTTTCCGGTAACTTTCTAATTTTTCCCTGGTCGTGATCCCATGTTTCTGCAGAAATTCCATCTGTGCGATCCGTTCATCCAATCGCCGGATATCCTGCCGCACCACATAAGGGATACGCTTTGGTTTCCGCTTGAGAACCCCCATCTGGTAAAGATAAGAATAATAAAGAGCCTGCAGCCCATGAAGTTTTTTCCGCTTTGCGGGATTTCTTTTTCCAGCCTGTTGCCCTTTTGGAAGCTTTGGCTGTAAGATCCATCCCCGGATGGCTTCCTCAGTGTAATTTTTTCCAAGGCTTTTCAGCCTCACATACCGCTCCATGCCCGGAGCGCGCAGGGCAATATATTTCCGGTTCAATTTAAAGGAATATCCCTTCTTCTCCATCATGCTGATAAACTGCCGCCAGCTGAAGCTCTCCGCCACAGTTTCTTTAATATCCATACGGATGGCGGTTCTCCAGGTTGGCTTTCCTTCCTGCTCTGCCTGCCACTCAGCGTAAGGTTTCCCCTTTCCGCCTCCCGGCTGGATAATGGACAGACCGTATTTTTTACACAATCCATCGGATATCCTCCGCACATCCTCATAATAGCTCCGGCTGTTGCTGTGGTATTTCCTGCCATCTTCCATGCTGACAGAATTAAACACCAGATGGTTATGGTAATGGCTGGTATTCAGATGCGTGGTAACCACGACCTCATATTTCCCTTTCAGCAGCTGCTCTGCCAGTTCCATCCCGATCAGATGTGCAAGTTCCGGAGATACCTCCCCGGCCGCAAAACTCTGTATCAGATGATATCCTTGGACGCCATCCATTTTGTGGAACCTGCGCTTGGTTGCAAGCATATCCGCAAACGCATCCTCACAGGTACAGCCGATGGCATCTTCAAATACCATGGTTTCTGTCTTATCCCGGTTCAGGGCATAATCGATGGCTTCCTCCAGTGATCCGGCCGAGGCCGCAGGCTTTGTGGTCTTTTCCTTATCTTTGATATAGCTGATAGAATTATCCAGACGGTGGACAGGTATGATGCTGGTATATGCCATAAGACATTACCATTCCTCTTTCACGATCTGCCATACTTCTTTGGAAATCCGCAGCATTTCCCGGACACTCTCCGTTTCCGCACGGCCGGTAGCATTTGCTACATGGGCCAGCTGATTGGCATTGTTGCACAGCCCTGCCACCTTCCGAAGCAGATCCGCATGATGCTCACAGGGTTTTGCCCGCACCTCTGCCCCAACGATCAGTGAACGGAGGAATTCTTCCCTGGACAGCCCGCTCCGCTTTACCTGCTCATCCAGCAGGCGCAGCTCCTTTGCATTGAGGCGGATGGGTATCACATGATTTCGTTTTCTCATCCTTTCACCTGCTTTCCGTTCTTTCATTTTTCTTTTTCACTTCGGTTTCCGTTGGCAATGTTGAGGACATGTCTACCTGCTCCAGCACCTCTTTTCCTTCAAGATCGATTCTCCGGCAGTCCGCTACGAATGCGGCATATCTCGGATATGGATATCCTTCCGATTCTACCAGAATCCCTTCCCTGTACTCGGAAGTCGTTACAAGGATACAGTGCATGTTCCTGTCTCCCGGATCCATATACATGGCATCCCGGTTATCATATAGAAACCTATAAAATTCATACAGTTCACTGGAGAATTTTTCGAACTGTTCCCTGGAAAGCTCTGCGATTTTTTCCACTTCAAAACCGCAGCGGAAACTTCCATAATACTGCTCTTTTAATTCCTGCATGTTTATGGGTTTCCTTACAAATTCTGCAACGTGATTCTTTTTTGCATCTTCCACTTACATTTCCCCTTTCTTCTTCAGAATTATGAGGGCAGCAAGCAGCGATACAACGATGGTTCCTGCAATCACTTTCTTTTTCATGGCACACCTTCTTTCCAAATTAAATTCCGGGCGGAATGAAAATAACTTCGTTTCCCATGAACCGCCCGGTCTGTCTTTTATTTAAACCCATTTATAATCTTCACCCCATTCTTCTCTCTATATGCTGTATTACCGCACCGTCTCGTCTCTGCCCGGACTCTGCTTGGCTTTCGGCTGCAGGTCGCGGGGATGCTCTCCTGAGAGCGGCCTGATAAAATCGATCTTGCCAGCGGCTGAGATTGCCTGATGATTTAACTGCCTCTGCCATGCGCTGACACTCGGCACCCACTTGAACCCATTCTGGCGAAGTATCTGCCGTTCTTGGGCGGGCGGTTTTTCTTCAAAGAAAAGCTGCAGACGGTTCATTTCCTGATTTGCCACGGCCTTTCCTCCGGCAAAATCCCATCCCTGAAATCCTACCTCCGCATATTCTTTCAGCTCTGCAATGCGTGATCTGATGCGCCGGATCTCTGCACTGTTATTTGACAGCGCATAAGAGGCAAACGGCTTATCTTCCAAATGCCAAGGCTGTGCCATGGATACCTTGAGTTTTTCTATCTCCACCGCACTAAGTGCCGGACATCCATCCAGTGTCTTATGCTTTCGGTAATATGCATTTACCTCTTTCATGGTCTGTTGGGATTGTTCCAGCCCCTTCAGCTTTTGTTCCAGCTGCATGACCGCATGGGGATGGTCTGCACTGATCCCTCCCATTCCCGTACCTTTGATCTTATCCAGAAGCCCCTGCACCTGCCGCCATTCTTCCATATTTTTACTCCTGGCGATATTCTGCTTTTCTTTTTTTCCCGTTGGGAAATTCGCAGGCCCGGCAATCATAACAGATGGCACACGGGCATCGATTTCAAATCTCTGGTTCATGTTGTCTGCCAGCTTTCGGGCATAGGTATCTACCAGTGCATCGATCTTCCCATGGTAAATGGGATCTACTTTTTCTTTCTGGCGGTTTGCGATCTCCACCGCCTGATCCACGCATCTTTGGTATTCTGCTGTGGCAGTTCCTTCATGATAGCCGGAAAAACTATTCATCTCTTTCGCCCTGCGCGCCATATCTTCACGGATTGGATAATAGATCACATTTCTTTCCTGCCCTACTGCCAATTATGTGCCTCCTTTTTCCAAAAAATAAAACCAGCCACAAGGCCGGTTACGATCATTCCTGCGATTATCTTTTTCTTCATGGCACACCTTCTTTCTGTTCATTTAGTCACGGCCGGAGAAACCACGATCCCCCGTATCTGCATCTGGAGGGCAAATTCTGCCATCTGCCACTTCACGCCATTGATCTCGGCATGGTCCTGATCCAGATAGCGGCACACTCCTGCCACGGTTTCTCCGTCACCATACATAAGAGTTACACAGTCCCCATCGGGAATGGTAAACAATAGGATACCTTTCGGATCCGTAAAACAAATAGTTTTGTCATCTGCTTTCGGCAGGGCAGTATCCGACACCTGCCTGCCCTCTGGCTCATAAATGCCATCCTCCTCATCCGCCTTTTTTGCGGCAACCGCAAGGCAGGTGACAACAACTCCAAAACAACCGCCGACCATAGCACCTACAAATACACCAATCATTCCCATCTTTTTATTCTCCTTTCGTTCACGGGGGTTTGGGGTTCTCCCCAAAGTGCGTTTGGATATCCAAACGCTATGCTTGCCAAACCAGTCGCACCGATCAGATCAATCTCCTCCCGGTAAATCAATGCATATAGTTATCGATCCCTCTGATATTTCTTTTCAGGATGAATCAACTTTTTATAATCATTTGCCATTCGACCCAAAACACGATATCCATCTGCTCCGTTTTCTACCTGGTCTACATATTCCTTTATCTGCAATACAGGCAGTTCAGGACTATCTTCCTTCCAGAGTTTCACCACATCTACTTCATGTCCGTCCAGCTCTACCATCTTGATCTGAACTTCATAATCCTGATATTGAGTAGGAAGATATTGTTTGATAGAATCCACAATCATATCATAAAACTGAAACCATGGCAGCCCAGGTCCCTCCGGTAACCCTAACCGTTTTCCGATTTTGTATAGTCTCCTATTTCCTCTTTGAATTAAATTTTCCAGTTCCTGTGCTTCTTCTGGAATAAAGAATATACTATCTATCGTTTCTGGATCTTTCATTCTTTCAAGCCTCATGAGCCATTGTTCCAGCCGATTATATTCTTTTAGCAACCGGTCTCTGTCTTTTTCTTTCATCTTACTCAGCCTCTTTAATCCTAATCAAACCGTCCAGCGTAGTGCAGATAATATGAAGTCTGTCTGCCATGCTGATCTCAGCATTCATCGTACCGGACACCTCTTTTCCGCAGACCACCACCATCCGGCACCTCTTTAAGATCAGGTGGGACATCTTTGTTTTATCCTGCTGTTCCTCCGCTACGCCATCATCCAAAAATGGCGCAAATGCATACTGCGGACAGATGGGGACATACCCCAATTCATAAATCTTCCGGCAGTATTTCTGTACTTTCGCCCTGCTCTCATCCG
>JAUNGB010000188.1 GCA_030524715.1 Eubacteriales bacterium
CGCTGATGAAGGATCAGATCACGGATCGGGAAGAGGAGATGCAGCAGCTTTGGAGGGGCTTTTGCCGCAGTATTTCTATAGAGTCCCGGGAGAACCGCCGCCTGCAAATGCAGTTCTGGCCTCTTAAGTTCCGCAGATGGATGACCGAAGGAGTGCCGTCAGAAAGACGAATGTCTGCCAGATAAGGGCATCTGCTCTGGCTATGTGCACAATAGCCTTAAAAATTTATACGAAAAGCACAAAAAAATAGTTTTCCGATGTAGAAAATGTATAAAATCGCTCCTTGACGGGAAAAATCTGATATGACATAATATGGAAAACCATTCGAAAGCAGGAGGAAGCAAGCACCTGTTTCTGAGTTGTCCATCTGTTTTTGATGGACGGTTTTTCAACGTTAGGGAGGGATTATATGTTGGAAAAAAAGATTCGGCTGAATGCGGTGAATGATGTCACTGAGTTTGTGCGGGCAGCCGAAAAATGTCAGTTTGATGTAGATGTGTTTTACAATAGAATGACGATTGACGCGAAGTCGATCCTGGGAGTTATGAGTATGGATCTGACTAAAACCTTGACAGTGAAGTATGCGAAGGAAGATCGTTCCATTGAACGTGTTTTAAATAAATTTGCAATAGCGTGACGATACAGATGAAATATTTTGAGGTTTCCAAGGCTGGAACAGCGGTTGGAGGCCTCTTTTTTATGTCATAGGAAATAGAAAGTTCTCACTTGTTCTGTGGCGGTTCTGTAACAGAAAAGACCCTGCCGCGACGGAGTATGAAATCTTTTGCGCCATATCTGGGTATCCTTTAGAATTAAACTGTATCCTGGAAAGAATCTGTGTTATGATGTAGAGACAGACGTTCGGATACAGTGTTATTTGTGTGCGAACAATATAAGTTAAAGTGCAGGGAAACAAGAAGAGATGGAGCAGGAACTGAAAATTCGGATTTCCGTCCGAAATCTGGTGGAGTTTATATTGCGGTCCGGGGATATTGATAATCGAAAAGGCGGATTTGCAGAAAAAGAGGCAATGCAGGCGGGCAGCCGTATCCACCGTAAAATACAGGGCAAAATGGGCGGCGGTTATCGGGCAGAGGTGCCGTTAACCATAGATATTCCCGGCGAGGGTTATATTCTGACCGTGGAAGGCAGGGCGGACGGTATTTTCCGGGAAGAAGAAGTATATATTGATGAAATTAAGGGAGTGTACCGCGACGTGCTTTCCCTGCAGGAGCCTGTGCCGGTTCATCTGGCCCAGGCCAAATGCTATGCGTATATTTATGGCAGTCAGAACGGCCTTTCCCGGATTTGTGTACAGATGACATACTGCAATCTCGAAACGGAGGAAATTCGGCGGTTCCGTCAGGGCTTTGATCTGGAGGAACTGGAAACGTGGTTCTTTGATGTGGCGGGTCAATACCAGAAGTGGGCGGAGCATCAGAAAAAATGGCGGGAGACCAGGCAGGCCTCGCTGAAAAAGCTGGAGTTCCCGTTTCCGTGGCGGGAGGGACAGAAGGATGTGGCCTCCTCCGTCTACCGCACGATCCTGCGGAAGAAGAAACTCTTTATTCAGGCTCCTACGGGCACGGGAAAGACAATTTCCACAATCTTTCCGGCGGTGAAGGCGGTGGGAGAAGGGCTTGCGGATCGAATCTTTTATGCGACGGCCAAAACGATCACCAGGACAGTGGCGGAGGACACGTATGAGATCCTGCGGCAGCAGGGGATGCGGCTGAAATCAATTACGCTGACGGCGAAGGAAAAAATCTGTTTTCTGGAGGAGACCGAGTGCAATCCAGAGGCATGTCCCTACGCAAAGGGGCATTTTGACCGGGTCAACGATGCGGTCTTTGATCTGATCGGGACGGAGGAGGTGTTCAGCCGCCCGGTCATTGAGAAATATGCAGAGAAATGGCAGGTCTGCCCCTTTGAATTCGGCCTGGACGCGGCCTTGTGGGCAGATGCAGTTATTTGTGATTATAATTATATTTTCGATCCAAGGGCAAAATTAAAACGCTTTTTCGGAGAGGGAGTCAAGGGCGATTATCTGTTTTTGATCGACGAGGCCCACAATCTCGTGGAGCGGGCCAGAGAAATGTTTTCGGCGGTCTTATATAAGGAAGATTTTCTGGCCCTGAAAAAAGAGATAAAGCCCTACAGCCAGAAGATGGCTAGAGCTCTGAACCGCTGCAATACCTGGCTTTTGGAGCGGAAGCGGGAATGCGATGGAGTGAAGGTGTGGACGGAAATAGGGACGTTTCCCATTTACCTGATGAACCTGTGCGGGATTATGGAGGACTTTCTGGAGGACTCCCGGAATCCCGAGATAAATGAAAAGGTGCTGGAGCTGTATTTTCAGGCCCGGCGTTTTCTGGATACCTGCGATCTTCTGAATGAAAATTATGTGATTTATACGGAGCTTTGCGAGGACGGAAGATTTCTGATCAGGCTTTACTGCGTGGATGTTTCGGAAAATCTGCAGGAATGCCTCGAAAAAGGCAAGAGTACGGTTTATTTTTCCGCCACCTTTCTTCCGATCCATTATTATAAGAGTCTTTTAAGCACGGAAAAGGATAATTACGCCATTTATGCGCATTCCATGTTTTCACCGGAGAAGAGGAGGGTGCTGATTGGGACGGACACCAGCAGCCGGTATACCAGCCGCAGCGTACAGGAATTCCGCAAAATGGCAGAGTATATTCTTCAGATTATCCAGGCAAAGAGGGGAAATTATATGGCTTTTTTCCCGTCTTACCGGATGATGGAGGAGGTGGCGGAGCAGTTTGGCGAGCTGTGCGAGGAACGGGGCGACCCGGTGCGGCTGCTTTGCCAGACCTCTGGTATGAAGGAGGAAGAACGGGAGGAGTTTCTGGATCAGTTTGAACAGGCTCATGAAAATGGGCTGGCCGGTTTTTGTGTGATGGGCGGCATTTTCGGCGAGGGCATCGACCTGAGAAATGACCGTCTGATAGGGGCGGTGATCGTTGGCACAGGGCTGCCCCAGGTCTGCAATGAGCGGGAGCTGCTGAAGCAGTTCTATGACCAGCGGGGACAGGACGGCTTTTTCTATGCTTATATGTGTCCCGG
>JAUNGB010000189.1 GCA_030524715.1 Eubacteriales bacterium
GCATATGGAAATGAGGAAGCAGTAGGAAATGCCATTGTGAAAAGCAACATTCCGCGTGAAGAATTGTTCCTTATTACAAAAGTAAACTTTCGATCTTATGAGAATACCTGCGAAACTGTAGAAGCGTCATTAAAAAAACTGAAAACCAGTTATTTTGACCTTGTATTGCTTCACTGGCCTTTTGGAAATTACTATGCTGCATGGCGGGAATTGGAAAAACTCTATCGGAAGGGGAAAATCCGGGCAATCGGCGTTTCTAACTTTGAGCCGGACAGACTGATTGATTTGATTGAATTTAACGAAGTACTGCCTGCTGTCAGTCAGATTGAAACCCATTTGCTGTGTCAACGTCATGCAGAACATGAATGGCTGCAAAAGTATCATGTTCAGCATATGGCTTATGCCCCGTTGGGACAGGGGCACAAGAATGAGATGTTTGAAAATCCTGTTCTGATAGAGATTGCAAAGGTTCACAACAAGACTGCCGTTCAGATTGCGCTGCGTTTCCTTATGCAAAGCGGCGTAGTTGTTATTCCGAAGTCCGTTCATGCGAAGCATATTAAGGAGAATTTTGATCTGTTAAATTTTGAACTTACAGCAGACGAAATGGCTAGTCTTGTGAAAATGGACACAACATTTCCAATGATTGGAAATCCGGAAGATCCCGCTATGGTTGAAGCTGCTATGAAATGGTAGATGAAATGATAAATACGGAAAATACAAGCCATGACTTGTACAGAAGAGTATAAGGATTATATTCCAAAAATAGAAACAGGAGCCATTTATTAGATTGGGACCTGTTTCTATTTTGTTATAAAATTTGATTTTTCATGTATGCGCCTCTAACTGTAATTCAAAAAATATTTGTTCTTCAGAAATAAGCCCCCGCAAGAGAATATGGGTTGTTCCGGCAAAGCGAACCATTCTTCCTCCATATCCATTGCCTGATTTTTGCGGCGGAACACATCAGGTATAGATAACCAATACCTGATCTGCTTTCGCAGAATATTTCCAGTTGATTTCCTCATATTCCGCCGGCTGCTCATGATTTAATATCATACTGGCGCATATCTCGCCGTGTTCTTCCCAAACATACATATTCCCCTTTGGAACCTCGTTCATCGGGATTTGGATTGTCGGATAAATTCCCAACTGCCAGTTTGAATTGCTCCCGTTTTCTTTTTCATAGAGCAACAGTGCTTCATAAGTTTTCGCAATCTGCTCTATATCCGCATTTTGAGCTTTTCGTATCATCCTGTCACGTCCTTATATGATATGCAAAATGAGCCAATATTACAAAAGATTATTATCCAGTAAATAACGAATATGGTCGAGAACTGTATCTTTTCCTGAATGATATGTCCAGCCTAAATCCTTTGCTTTTTGATTCGCCCGCCGATACTCCACGTCAACAGACGTAAGCTGCGCCGCCATTGCCGGATTTGTCTTTGCCGCTTCTTTGATTTGGGAGGCGGTCAATATCTCTGTACTGATACGGGGCGTTAATTCCTTTATGTTATCCCGAATAAATGCGGCAATCTCCGTCATCATCAAATCCGCTGTCTGTGCGTAAATTCGCTGTCCGGCGGCCTTGGGGGATTCCATAGCCAGAATATGCAGTTTCGCTAAATCCCGGACATCAGAAATGGGGAAATATGTTTCTGGAATGGGATTACCAGTAAGCAGGGGGCGATACACATTATCCGTCCTGTTGCCTCTGCCACCAAAGAACGGCCCCATAATTGCGTCTGGGAGTATGGTAACAAGTTCTGTTTCCGACTGCGACTGTATCAAAGCCCATGCTTCTCTTTCAGCAACTGTCTTTGAGCGCATATAGTTTCCCAGCCTTGGATCTTCCGGGTCTGACCATACGGTTTCATCAATGGTTCCTTTTGTTCCCTCCGGTGGAAAATTTGCGGCGCCGGAAGAAGTCATAACGATTCGTTTTACTCCGGCTTTAAAAGCTGCCGAAAAGACATTTCTTACTCCCTCTTTTGCGATGGGGATCATAGTCGGAGAATTTATGTCTCCATCATCTCCGCCCATAGGCGTGGCCGTATGAATGACAGCTTCGATTCCTGCCATAGCGTTGTCCCAATCAGAAGCGGATTTTAAATTTGCGATAACATGGCTCAAATGATGTATTGATACATTTTCAGACCGCAGACTGCGCTCTAATAAATCATATTTTTCTTCGCTGCGGACGGCTGCTCTTACCTCATATCCGCTTTCCAAAAGTGTGCGGACAATCCAGCTCCCCAAATAGCCGCTGCCTCCTGTAACCAATATTTTTGTCATATCAATTCCTCCAATCATTTTTATAAAGTCGTCCAGCCGCAGTCAACGACCAGTTCAATCCCGTTAATGCTTTTTGCCGTATCCCCTGCTAAAAAGAGAACCGCTTCGGCGACATCACGGTTTTCAACAGGATTCGGAAGAAGTTCCACAAACGGCTTTACTTTCTCAAATGCTTTCATGTTGGGGGCGTAATAGCCTGTCTGTCCCGGTTCCATAGCCATTCCGCCGGGCAGAATTGCATTGCAGCGTATTCCGTCGCTTTGATACATATAGGCTGTGTTCCTTGTCAACGACAATAACGCCGCTTTGCTTGCACTGTATATGGTTCCCCCGCTGGCGCGTATCGCACCAACGGTAGCTATATTGATAATCGCTCCTTTTGTCTTTTGCTCCTTAAAAATCTGGACGGCTTTTCTCATGGAGCAGACCGGCCCGTAGACATTAACTGCCATTACCCTCTCGTAGATTTCATCCTTTAATTCTCCTACAGGGCTTAAATCGTCTATAACAGCGGCATTATTAACCAGCACATCTAATTTTCCGAATGTTTCGGCCGCTATTTCCAGCATTTTCTCGTTGTCCTCCCGTTTGGAAACATCACATACGAAAGGAAACACAGCATCCCCAAATTCAGCTAATTCTTTAGCAGTTGCACGCAAACCGTCCCCGTTAATATCTGCCATTACAACCTTTGCTCCCTCTGACAAAAGCAATTTCGCAGCAGCCTTTCCAATCCCTCTGGCAGCTCCCGTGATTACAACGCTTTTTCCCTCCATTCTTCTCATG
>JAUNGB010000080.1 GCA_030524715.1 Eubacteriales bacterium
GCGGGTCAGAGACTTTCACTCCTTAGAACGTGCGCCCGCCGGGCGCACCACAAAATTCCCCGACAGGCATTCGTCTGTCGGGGAATTTTACTTCTGATTCTTATGGATTCGCGTTGTGAATGAACATCCTGCCGTACCAGAGTGCGTTAACACGCTCTAGAGCGTGTTAACGCACTCTAGGCCATACGCGCCGTCTTCCTGACTGCCAGAATGTGAAACGCCAGTTGTTCTGCCGCGCCAAACAGCCCGGATGTGAAATAATATAATCCCACTCCCGAAGGAATCGCAAACGCAAACATACTGTTTGTCAAAAGCAGCGTCAGCACCATCGGCATGGACGCTTTCTGTAAATTTAATGCCTTAAAGTACCGGATATACGGAAATGTCTGAGGCAAAAGCTGAACAATCAGCGTGGCAATGGGCAGGAGCAGCGTCTTATCCCGCACAAGAAGGGAGGAAACCCATGGAAGCAGAACTGTCGCCGTACCTGCCGCCGCGGTCAGACGTATAGCATTATAAAGGCAGACCATAATGGGAAGTTGAAGAAAGCTCATCAGGCACCCGCCTGTGCCGGTTCCTTTCTCCTGATAGAGCTTTTGAAGCTCCACGTTCATTTTCTGCTGATTATTTTTGTATTTTTCTTTCAGCCTTTCCACTTCCCGGCTGATCTCCTGCTGCTTCTCCATCTGCTTTCTCTGCTGCACATTTAAAGGAAGCAAAAGCACCCGGATCGCAGCCGTGATCAAAACGATCGCAACTCCATAATCCCCGCAAAATCCATAAATCCACTCAATTACCTGTTTCATTCCCCGTACTAAAATATCCAATCCGAAATCCTCCTTTATCCATAATCATGAAATTATTATTTTACTGATTGGATATCCTTTCCTTCTCTCTATATATCTCCATATCTGATACTTCTCATATGCAAACAGATTCTCTCTGACAATGTTCTGACAGAAATGAATATAAACAGGATGCGGCACCTGTCCGCCCATGAGTAAGGCAGATAAAACACGCTTTCCCGGCAGCGAAACAGTAACTCCATACGCACCGCATATAATCAAGAGCATCAGCAAAAGCTGAATCAAATGCACATAACTTATATCCATAGGCTTACCTCTTTAGCTTTCGAAATTGAAGAAAGGCAATACTTCCCAAAAGTATCCAGCCAATCCAATAGACAATCGTTCCTGCCGTTATAGTGCCGTCCGCCTGCCTTTCTGCAAGAACAGCCACGGGAGTAACGATGCAGACTATCATCCATATAAACGTGATCGCCCGCATCACCCAGACGTTATTCAAAAACTTTCCAATATACGGATCCCCCCGGAACTTCGACAGATGCGTAAACTCCGCAAAGTCCTCCAACAGTTCATCAATCTCTGCAAAACGGGTTCCCTTCTCTTCCTCTTCTTTTACATAATTCAGGAAATAATCTATATCAAGGTTCTCTGGATTCTCTTCCTTTAAAAGACGCCGGCAAAGATCAATGGAACCCTGCAGCATTTCCTTCTGCGCTGTCAGTTCTTCTTCCTGTCTCTTTAAAACACTCTCAGCCGAAACTTCTCCCTTTAACAAAAGGTAGATTGTCTCAATCGGCATATTGATCTTCCGATAAAGGATAATCTCTTTCAGCCGCTTAACATCCTCTTCCGAATAGTCACGATATTTGCTCTCCACTTCCCTGTCAGGCGTAAGCAATCCCTTCTTTTCATAAAACCGAATGTTGCTGACGCTTAATCCTGTCAGATTTGCAACTTCACTGATTCGCATTCCTACCAGCTCCTTATCAAGAATTTCCATATCCATTCGATACCTTTCCAGACATAAATTTATCCATCCGGTTCCTTTTCGGACATGAATTTCATCCGTCCGGCACCTTCCCGGATATGAATTTCCCATAATTTACACCCTGAACCTGGTTTAAAGTCAATACTTTTCCCGGAAAATCTCCTGATTTTTCAGGCTGAAGCGGCTATTATGTGTTCCTTAACAATTTCTGTTTGTGCCGTCTGCCATATGCTTTACAATTCCCTTCAGGATCTTCACGACGGAATCCATTCCCTCCGCCGTAATATGCTCATAAGGACCGTGGAAACCATATCCGCCGGTTCCAAGGTTCGGGCAGGGAAGTCCCATATAGGAAAGCCTTGCTCCGTCCGTACCTCCCCGGATAGGTACGCTGAGCGGCTGCAAGCCGGCTTCCTGAACGGCCAGACGCGCATTGTCGATCAAAAACATACAGGGTGTAATCTTTTCTTTCATGTTCCGGTACTGCTCTGTAATAGTAAGGGTTACCGTACCTCCGCCGTACTTTTCATTCAGAAGCTTTTCTATATGGCGCATGATTTCCAGCCTGCAGCGGAACATATCCGCATCATGATCCCGGATAATATATTCCAGATGTGCATCGGATACATCCCCGCTCATCTCGCAGAGATGGAAAAATCCCTCGTAGCCTTCCGTATCCCTCGGCGTATCTCCTGCAGGCAGCATCCCGTTAAATTCCATCGCCACCAAAGCGGCGTTTATCATGGTATCCTTACTGCTGCCCGGATGTACAGAAAATCCCCGAACCGCAACCTTTGCCCCTGCCGCGTTGAAGTTTTCGTATTCAATTTCATTTTCCGCGCCGCCGTCTACCGTATAGGCATACTCTGCCCCGAAGCCTTCTACGTCAAAACAGTCCGCGCCGCGCCCGATTTCTTCGTCAGGAGTAAAACCAATGCAAAGAGTTCCATGAGGAATGTCTTCCCTGAGAATTTCCTCAACCAAAGTCATGATCTCCGCAACTCCTGCTTTATCATCTGCTCCCAGCAGAGTCGTTCCGTCCGTCGTGATCAGGGTGCGTCCCTTTAAAGACGGAAGATGCGGAAAATCCTTTACCGCAAGAACCCGTCCGCTCTGGCCGAGGGCCACATCTTTTCCATCATAGTCCTCAATAATCTGAGGCTTTATACTTTCTCCGGAAAAGGCCGGAGCCGTATCCATATGCGCAATAAAGCCAAGCCCCGGAACCTCTTCCAATCCGGGCGTAGCCGGAAGCACGGCATAGACATAACATATCTCATCAACCCGGGCATTCTCCACACCCAGCGCCTTTAATTCCTCTGCCAACTGCCTTCCCAGCACAAACTGCCGTTCCGTGGAGGGAACTGTTTCACTTGCCTCATCGCTGGTAGTATATACTGTAACATAGTTTAAAAGCCTTTCATAAGCACGCATCATTCTTTTCTCCTCTCATTCTTTTTTATCATTCTTTTTATCAACCTCATGCCTTACATTTTGTCTGGTAAAGATTCGCTCTTTTCTCTTCTTTTTCCATATCTCCTCTGGTATATCTTGCGTTAAACGCCATATTGATGTCACGGATTTCTTTATTTCCTTCTATATATTCCTGATACATTTCTGCCAAACCAGCCATACATCCGTCACAGTTTGCAGAAATATTTCCCAGCGATTCTTCTACTATTTTCTGCCGTTCTTCCCGTGTCGTATCTTTAATCAAATATCCAGCCATATTCTTCACCTCTTTATTCAAGCTGTGCAATCTCGTGGTAAAGGTCTGCGTAGCGCCCGTTCATTTTCAACAGTTCCTCATGGGTTCCCCGCTCTATGATCCGGCCTTTTTCAAGCACCATGATCGCATTGGATTTTCGTACCGTAGAAAGCCGGTGGGCGATCACAAAGGTGGTTCTGTTCTGCATGATCGCATCCATGCCTTCTTCAATATGGCGCTCCGTTCTGGTATCCACAGAGCTTGTCGCCTCGTCCAGAATCAGAATCGGGGCTTTGGATATGGCGGCCCGCGCAATGTTCAGAAGCTGTCGCTGCCCCTGGGAAAGGTTTGCCCCATCCTGTTCCAGTACGGTATCATACCCATTTTCCAGATTCCTGATAAAGAAATCTGCCGAGGCAATCTTCGCGGCCTTTTCCACCTCTTCATCCGTGGCGTCCAGACGCCCGTACCGGATATTTTCCCGCACTGTTCCTGTAAAAAGATGGGTATCCTGCAGAACCATGGCAATATTGCTCCGCAAAAAACCTCTCTCAATTTTTTCGATAGGAATTCCGTCAATGGTGATGCTTCCTGTCTGAATATCATAAAATCTGGACAAAAGGTTTGTCACTGTCGTCTTTCCCGCGCCGGTAGAGCCGACAAAAGCAATCTTCTGTCCCGGCTTCGCATACAGAGAAATATCGCGCAGCACCGGAACCCCTGGAGTATAACCGAAGTTCACATGATCTACGACGATATTTCCCTCGATCTTATCCAAAATCACCGTATCCGACGAATCCTTCTCAGGTTCCTGATCCATGACGGCAAATACTCTTTCCGCTCCGGCAAGGGCTGAAAACACATTATTCATCTGCATGGAAATCTCATTGATCGGCCTGTTAAACTGTCTGGTATAATTTACCGACACCGCAAGTCCTCCCAAATCAAATCCCCTGACAACCACCAAAATCGCTCCTACACATGCTGTCACCGCATAGCCGATATTACAAAGCTGATGAGTCACAGGCCCCATAACCCCGGAACGGAACTGGGCTTTGATTTGTGCATGAAGCAGCTCTTCATTTAAGAAATCAAACTCTTCGGTGGCAGCTTCCTCATGGTTAAATATCTTTATGACCTTCTGCCCGGCAATCATTTCCTGGGCAAAGCCGTTTAACGTCCCAAGCTTATTCTGCTGGGATGTATAGGCACGTCTTCCTGTTTTGATCATAAGCTTACTGACAAGCATTAAAACCGGGGTTATCAATATAGTCAGCATACCCAGGACAGCGTTTGTATACAGCATCAGGATAATAGTCCCGATCACGGTAATTCCCCCGGAAATGATCTGGATAAATGTGGTATTCAGCATTTCCCCCACCGCATCCACGTCGTTTGTAAACCTGCTCATGATATCGCCTGTAGTATGGTTGTCAAAATAACTGACAGGTAATGTCTGGAGCTTATCAAACAGATCTTTCCGCATACGCAGCAGGGACTTCTGGGAAACATACAGCATGATTCTCTGCTGGAGCCACTGGCAGAAAACGGAAACCCCGTAGACCAGCGCAAGAACCGCCAACGCCCCTGCCAGGCCCCGGACACGTTTGGTAATGTCGCTTTCAGAAGCATCATAGTAAATAAAGCGGTTGATAATGGGACGCAGCATATAAGAAGCCGCCAGAAAGGAAACCGTATAAAAAATCATAGCCGCAGCCGCCGCCAATATCCATTTCTGTTCTTTTCCAAGGTATTTCATCAGCCGCAGCATCGTTCCTTTGGTATCCTTCGGCTTTCCGCCCATGCTCTGCCCCTGGTTCGGCGGACCTCCCGGCCTTCCCATGGAAAACTCCTTCTTCTGTATGTTTTCAGAGGTCCGGCTGTATTTCTTCTGAAGCCGCAGCGCACGTTCCTTTTCCATCTTAAGCCTCCTCTTTCTGGGAAAAATAAATTTCCTGATATGTAGGGCACCTTTTGATCAATTCCTCATGGGTTCCGATGTCCAGGATCCTCCCCTGATCCATGACCACGATCTGATCCGCGTCCATCACTGAGCTGATCCTCTGTGCAATGATGATCTTTGTCATTCCTTTAAGCTCATCCCGGAAGGCTTTCCGGATCCCGGCGTCCGTAGCGGTATCCACAGCGCTGGTAGAGTCATCCAGAATCAATATCTTCGGGAATTTCAGCAATGCTCTGGCAATGCACAGACGCTGCCTCTGGCCGCCGGACAAATTTGTACCGCCCTGCTCCAGTTCTGTCTCATAACCGTCCGGAAATGTGCGGATGAACTCTTCTGCATGGGCTATTTTACATGCCCGCACAAGCTCATCCATCTTTGCCTCTTCATTCCCCCATCTCAGGTTTTCGGAAATAGTTCCCGAAAAAAGCGTATTCTTCTGAAGTACCACTGCGACACTGTCCCGAAGCTTTTTCAGCGAAAGCTCCCTCACATCTGTTCCATCCACCAGAACGGCGCCTTCGTCAACATCATACAGTCTTGGGATCAGGGATATCAGGGAGGTTTTACCGCTGCCCGTGGAGCCCACGATCCCGACAAATTCTCCTGCTTTTATCTTAAGATCGATATGCTTCAGGATATTTTCTTTGTTCTTTTTCAAATAGCGGAACGATACATTCCGAAATTCAATCTCTCCCTTTTCGATCTCCATATCCCTGCGGCCCGCATGCGTATCTGTTAAATCTACCTCCGCGCTAAGAACCTCAGAGATCCTTCGGTCGGACGCAGCCGCTCTCGTGCCCTGCAAAAAGATATTGGCAAGAAAATTCAAAGCTGTCAGAATCTGGGTAAGATATGTGATAAATGCTGTCAGTGTTCCTACTTCCATGTCCCCGACCATGATCTGCTTTCCGGCAATCCAGACCACTGCCAGTGTTGTAATATTGATCGCAAAAGCAGAAATAGGCTGCATTAAAATCATCATTTTTAATGCAGCAATACTCTTATCCATCAGTATACGGTTCACGTCTGCGAACTTTTCTTTTTCGTATTCCTCCCGTACAAAGGATTTGATCACACGCTCATTGGTGATTGTTTCATTGATCCGGTTGTTCAGAGAATCCAATTTGATCTGCATCCTTGTATAACGGGGCGAGGCCGTCCGTATGATAAATATGATCGCCAACGCCAGAAAGGGAATCACCACGCAGATCACCGCGGCAAGCTTTGGATTCAGGGCAAAAGACATACAGATGGCGCCGACGAGCATAACAGGGCTTCGGAAGCATCCCCTGAGAAGGCTCTGGGCAAAATTCTGTATCTGTGTGATGTCATTGGTGATACGGGTGATCAATGAACCTGTCGAAAAGGCATCGATATTCGCAAAAGAAAATTCCTGAATCTTCCGGAAGGTTTTTCCCCGTACCTCCGCCGCCAGGCAGGAAGAACCCTTAATGGCAAAATACGCCCCCAGAACTCCGCTTGCCAGCATAACCAGCGCTACAAGTACCATATAGAATCCATTCTGCAGGATATAAGCAATATCCCCGTTTGCGGCGCCCTTGTCAATTACGTCGGCGTTCAGATATGGTAAAATAAATTCCCCGCACGCCTCCAGGATCATAAACACAGGCGCCAATATAAAACAATATAAATTCTTTTTGATTGAATCCCGATACTTATTCATCTCTGTTTCTCCCGGATTTTCTCCACATTTTCACTTCTGTTTTACCCGGATTATTCCCACATTTTCGCTTCTGTTTTACCCGGATTATTCCCACATTTTCACTCCTGTTTCGCCCCTTGTATTTTCCTGCAGAGGACAATTCCTATGAGCAGCAGCACCGGGAAAATAATACCTGCCAGAACTCCACGCTTCAGATCATCTCCCAATGCTCCCGAAATCATTCCGACCAGGGTCGGGCCTGCCGAACAGCCCACATCCCCGCCTAAAGCCAGTAACGCGAACATGGCTGTCCCGCCTTTAGGAAGGGCGGCAGACGCCTTACTGAAGGTTCCCGGCCACATGATTCCCACTGACAGGCCACAGACGGCGCAGCCAAGCAGGCTAAGCTGCGGAACAGGAACAAGAGAGATCCCCAGATAAGACAAAATACACAGGCAGCAGCTATAGACCATAAAGCGCTCCAAATGAATACGGTCGCCGTATTTGCCATAAAACAACCTTGAAAGTCCCATGAGAATCGCAAAGGCCATCGGGCCGGCCAGATCGCCTGCCGCTTTGGAAATCCCAAGCCCCTTTTCGGCAAAGGTAGAAGCCCACTGGCTTACCGCCTGCTCGCTGGCTCCCGCGCATATCATCATCACCAGTAAGATCCAGAATATTTTTATTCCAAGCAATTCCTTTAACTGCAGCCCCGACTCGCCTTCCTCGATCAACGGAGCTATAGGAACTTTAGTAAAGGCAATGCCATTACAAATTGGAATAAGCGCCCAGATAACAGCTAAAATTTTCCAGTTTTCAATGCCCACCGTATAGAAAAATACCGTCGAAACCAACACAACGCCTGCATGTCCCCAGCAATAAAAAGAATGCAGAAGGCTCATTGCCTTTTCCTTATTGTCAGAAGGACAGGCCTCCACAACCGGACTGACAAGGACCTCTAAAAGTCCTCCTCCTATAGCGTAAATCATGACGGCAGCCAGAATCCCCATAAAGGGAGTTGGCAGAATCTCCGGCAAAATCGTAAGAAGAATCAATCCTGCCGCCGATAAAACGTGAGCCATGATCATGGATGCCCGGTACCCTATTTTATCTATGAACCCAACTGAAAGAAGATCCACTAATAGTTGTATTCCAAAATTAAACGTCACCAGCAGCGTAATCTGAGAAATTGGGATCCCATAATTTCTCTGAAAAAATAAAAACAGCAGCGGTGTAAAATTATTGACGACAGCCTGCACAATATATCCCACAAAACAGGCTGTAATAGTTTTATTATACTGATCTTTCATCTCATTTCCTCCTTGCAAATGAGATTATATCGTATTTATTTTATTAAGTCATTGCACATAATCGCATATTTATGGTACAATATCCCAAATTCCATATCAGTGGGGTTCGTATCAACAAGTGGAGTACTAGAGTGTGTTTGAAAATTCATTCCAGCAATCTGCATCCCCCACTTTGTGGGATACATCTTGCAGAAAGCAATTTTCAAACACACTCTAGCGGGGGAGTCAATCCCCCATCGGAGTTTCATGAAAGGGGGGACATTTTATGGATATATATAGAATTACTACAGATGAAACGCTGCGGGAGACTGTCCAGCACGGAAACAGCAGTTATCCTTTTGCATATTATCCGGAAAATATCTGGAAATTTGATTTTCACCGGATTGACTGGCACTGGCACTATGAAGTGGAATTTCTGTATGTTGCCGAAGGCTCCGCGCTCTGCCTTGCAGGAACGGATAAAATAGAACTGCAGCAGGGCTGCGGCATATTTGTCAACAGCGGTATTCTTCACAGATTCGAGGCGCAAACCAGCACCTTTTCTCCCAATATCATTTTTTCCCCAACCCTGTTGGCCCCGGAACAAAGCCTTATTTACCAGAAATATATCCATCCCGTTGTAAGCTCCACTGCCGCATACCAGATTTTCAGTCCCCATATCACATGGCAAAATCATATTCTGCAGCTTTTATTACAAATTTTTGCCCTTCAGGAAAAACAGGAAAACAACGAGTTAAGTACCGTACAGCTTCTTTTTCAAATTTGGGATATCTTATTAAAACATTTAGACTTAACAGACAGCTCTCCGGATCTCAGCCGTTTCAGCCATAAACAGGCAAGGCTGCAGACGATGATGCAGTACATCCATGACAACTATATGAAAGAAATTACTCTTGAAATGATCGCGGCGTCTGCATCCATCAGTAAAAGCGGAGCTTTGCATCTCTTTCAGGCTGGCATCCATACCTCTCCGGTGGCGTATCTCATCCAATACCGGTTAGCACAGGCTGCAGAACGGCTCCGCACCACGCAAAAATCCGTTTCCTGCATCGCAGAGGAAACAGGATTTACAAGCCCCGGATATTTTTGCCGGAAATTCCGGCAGTACTATCATATGAGCCCTAATGCATACAGACAGAAGAGGATGTGAGCCAGCGTTGGAACTTTATCTTCCCGGAAATGAATGCTGCATCCATAGAAATAGAATAAGAAAAAAGGCGGCTAAATGCCGCCCTTTTCTTCCATATTTGTAATCTCCGTCAAAAGCCGGCTGATATTTTTCTTTCCGAACAGTATTTTTTCTTCATTCAGTACCAGGCAGGGAACACTCATCACATGATACTGTTCCTTTAATTCCGGAAAATGATTCAGATCATACACCTCTGCTTCAATGTCCGGATTTAACGAAGCAATCCGCTGAGCGGCAGTTACAAGCTCCGGACACATAGTGCAGGAAAGAGATACGAAAATCTGCATACGCACCGGAAAATCCAGCTTTCGGATACTTTGTTCCGTCTCTTCATCCAGAGGCTGCCCGGGCCCTGCGGCATTATACAATCCCAGCACAAAAGAGGTGAACTCATGGCCTCCCGGTACTCCGTGAAATCTGAGACCGGTTTTTGCCCCGTCTTTGCGAAGCACCTCAACAAAGGGAAGATGGCTGCCGCCTTCCTCCGAAAGACTAACCGAAAGCTTGTCCGTCTGTTTTGCCAGTTCTTCCATATAATATTTCAATTCCTGAGATACAGGCCTTTCGTCCAGGTGAAGAGAGAGAATCAAAGGAGACTCCATTCTGGAAAAAACAGTCGAAAGCTGCGTCAGCATTTCCTGTGAAAACAATCCGTCCGATGTTTGCTGTTTTGTCACTGCCTGCCCCGTTTCCGCCTGTCCGTTTCCTTCCGCGGTCACGCCTGGCTGTCCATCGTCTTTCTTGTGGGGCCGTTCCAGACGGATTCCCGTCTTTTCCTGCATAACAGAAGCATATTTTTCCAGTTCCGTCGCTGCCGCTGCGCCGTCGCCCACTGCCGTCACTACCTGGCGCAGATTCTTCTGGCATACGTCTCCTGCGGCATAAACCCCTGGAAGATTTGTTTTCCGGTTCCGATCCGTACACACATACCCGCTTTCGTCCAGTTCGATCTTGCCCTTTACCAGCTCCGTATCCGGTGCATAGCCAGCAAATACAAACACGCCGAAGGTATCTCCTTTGGGTGCAAAAACCTTTTCTTCCCCGGTTTTCGTATTCTGGTACCGGATACTTCCAAGAGCGTTCTCTCCCGTCACTTCCAGCACCCGAGTATTGGTCAGCACGGTAATCTTCGGATGGTTTCTGGCTGCCTGCGCCACCGCTTCGGCACAGGTAAAATCTTCTCCCCGGATCAGAATGGTCACGTGGCTGGCGTATTTTGTCAGGAATACGCTCTCCTCCGCTGCCGCAAAGCCGCCTCCCACAACAAAAACCTCTTTCCCGGTAAAAAATTCCCCGTCGCAGGTGGCACAGTAGGCCACTCCCCGTCCGCGAAATTCGGCCTCGCCGGGAAAGCCCACCATTCTTGGATGGGCGCCGGTGGCAAGAACAACGCCAAAACAGTTGTAAATCCCTTTTTCCGTGCGGATCTCTTTGATATCCCCTTCCAGGGAAACTTCTGTCACCTCCGCCAGCAAAAACTCGGCTCCAAACCCTTCCGCCTGTTTTCGCATGGTCTCTGTCAGCGCCCGCCCGCTGGTCTTATTCACCCCGGGATAATTCACAACTTCCTCTGTGATCGTAATCTGTCCGCCGAACTGCTCTTTTTCAATGACAAGGGTCCGGTAGCAGGCTCTGGACAGATAAAGGGCCGCCGTTAATCCGGCCGGCCCTCCTCCTATTACGATCACATCATAAAACCGCTCCCGGTTCATCACAGCATCCCCACCAGATCCAGGCTGGGTTTCAGCGTTTCTGATCCCGGCTGCCACTTGGCCGGGCAAACCTGATCGCCATGCTCCGCCACAAACTGGCTTGCCTGAAGGCGGCGGAAAAGCTCGTCAGCATTGCGGCCCACATTGCCTGCGTTTACTTCATATACCACAATCTTTCCTTCCGGGTTTACAATAAAGCTTCCGCGCTCCGCCAATCCGTCGCTTTCAATCAGCACTTCAAAATCCCTGCACAGCGCGTGGGTAGGATCGGCCAGCATAGGATATGTAATCTTTCCAATACGCTCGGACGCATCGTGCCATGCTTTATGGACAAAATGTGTATCCGTAGACACGGAATACACTTCGCAGCCCGCTGCCTGGAAATCCGGATATTTGTTCTGCAGATCTTCTAATTCTGTGGGGCACACAAAAGTAAAATCTGCCGGATAGAAGAAAAACACGCTCCATTTTCCAAGGATATCTTCTTTGGTCACCGTCTTAAATTCTCCGTTCTGGTAAGCCTGAACAGAAAAATCCGCAACTTCTTTATGAATCATCGACATATTTTCATCCCTCCTGTTTTCATTTTCTGCTTATCTTGATACATTAAAGGCATTCATTCCCGGATAAACGGCGCTTGCACCCAGTTCCTCTTCAATTCGGAGAAGCTGATTGTATTTTGCCACCCGCTCAGTCCGGCTGGGCGCGCCAGTCTTGATCTGGCAGGTGTTGAGAGCTACGGCAAGATCCGCAATGGTGGTATCTTCTGTCTCTCCGGAACGATGGGAAGTCACTGCCGTGTAGCCTGCCTTATGGGCCATCTTAATTGCCTCCAGAGTCTCGGAAACAGAGCCGATCTGATTCAGCTTAATCAAAATAGAGTTGCCGCATCCCTGAGCGATTCCCTTGGACAGACGTTCCGTATTCGTCACAAACAGGTCGTCTCCCACAAGCTGTACCTTATCGCCCAGCTCTTTTGTCAGTTTTTTCCAGCCTTCCCAGTCTTCCTCATCCAGAGCGTCCTCAATGGAAATGATCGGGTATTTCTCCACAAGTTTTTTCCAGTGGGCAATCAGCTCTTCGGAGGTGTAAACCGTCCCCGCCTTCGGAAGCTTGTATTCTCCGGTTTTGCCGGTCTTCCACTCGGAAGACGCCGCGTCCATGGCGATCATGAAATCCCTGCCCGGCTCATAGCCCGCGTTCTTTACTGCCTCCAGAATTGTCTCAATGGCTTCCTCATCCGATGCCAGAGCCGGTGCAAAACCGCCCTCATCACCAACGGAGGTCGCCAGTCCTCTTGATTTTAAAATTGCAGCCAGCGCATGGAACACTTCCGCGCACCAGCGAAGTCCTTCTTTAAAGGTGGGCGCTCCCACCGGCATTACCATAAACTCCTGTACGTCCAGACCTGATGACAGGGCATGGCAGCCGCCGTTTACAATATTCATCATAGGAACCGGCAGGCGGTTTCCGGAAACGCCTCCCAGGAAACGATAAAGGGGAACGCCAAGGGAATCCGCGGCAGCTCTTGCCGCAGCGATAGAAACCGCCAGAATGGCGTTTGCGCCAAAATTGGATTTGTCTTTGGTTCCGTCTGCATCGATCATCGCCTTATCCACCCCATAGGTGTCGGAGGCATCCATTCCCAGGAGAACCTCGCTGATTTTTGTGTTTATATTTTCAACAGCCTTCTGTACTCCCTTACCAAGATACCTTGCCTTGTCGCCGTCGCGCAGCTCCAGCGCCTCAAACTCACCGGTAGAAGCGCCGCTGGGAGCCATTCCTCTTCCGACTGTTCCGTCTGCTAATGTAACCTCCGCCTCAACGGTGGGATTTCCTCTGGAATCCAGAATCTCTCTTCCTATTACTTTTTCAATCTCTAAATAATCCATAGATCTGTCCCCTTTCTTACTTTGCAGAACATCCTCCCCGGAAAAGTCAGCAGCATTTCCGGGGAAACAGAGCTTCTATTTTATTCTCTGAGGAGTCTGCATGATCTATTCACGCTGTGTTAGCTTTTGCTAACTATAGTTAGACTAACATAACCTTTAAAGAAAGTCAAGAAATTGTTTGTATGGAATTTACAACGCCCACCGTAAAAAACAAATCGAGGCTTCCGCAAAAGCCTCGATACATTCATAGACTAACGATTGATATTATATAGAAATTTTTTAGTTTTCTTATACAGTACTTCTTTTTTCATCAGAGCATAGTCCTCTCCCATAAAACGCCGTACCATTTCCAGCGTAGTGTGTTCCTTCCCTGCCAGCTCGGCAGCCGCCGTTTCAAGCTCTTCATGAGAAACTGACAATTGCTCTTCCTTTATTACTGTATTCAGGATCACCTCTGTCTGATAATCGCGGATAATCTCTTTTCTCACTGTTTCGCACCACTTTTCAGGATCAATTTCTTCCATCTGATGATCGCCTCCCATGGCACGGTAACGCATGTCCTGGCAAAACCCCGCCCATTCCAGTCTCAGCTCCTGCTCAACCTTTTCTTCAGGACAGATAATTTCTGATTCCGCGATTATCTGATCCAGAAGTAATTCCACGGCGCTTTCCTCATCATGGCAATTTTCAGGGATATGCCTTCCCTTATATTTTATCTCTCCAGGATACACTGTATACCCCCCTTCCGGTATAACCTGCGTTTTTACTCTGTTTTTATTACTGCTGCTTCCGTGGTCATCAGTGATACCGCTGCTGATGCCGCACATTTCAGTGCCAGTTCAGATGATATAGCCGGATCCAGGATTCCTGCCGACATCATATCCACGTATTCATCCTTCACTGCGTCATAACCGAAGCCGCCGGGCAGACCTTTGACGGTATCTGCCGCCGCCACAGGATCCTGTCCGTTATTTCCGGCAATCTGACGCAGCGGAACCTCCAGCGTCTTTGCTATAATGGACGCGCCCGTTTTCCGGTCGCCCTCCAACCTGTCCACATAAGCCCGGATGGCTGGGAGTATTTTCAAATAAACGGTTCCCCCGCCCGGGACAATCCCTTTCTCCAAAGCAGCTTTCGCCGCCTTTACCGCGCTTTCCAGACGATATTTTTCTTCCTTCATTTCCGTTTCTGTCGGAGCCCCCACCCGAATTCTCGCTGTCCTTCCGGTAAATTTTGCAAGACGTTCCTGCAGCCTTTCCCTCTTAAAATCATAGCTTTCGGTTTCAATGCTATGCCTTAGTCCCGCCAGATGTTTCCGGATGTCAGAAGCATTCCCGGAACCATTGATCATCACCGTTTTATTCTTTGAGATAACCACCTTTTCTGCCTTTCCCAGCATATCAATCTTCACGTCCCGCAAACGGTATCCAAGCCGTTCAGTGATAAAGGTTCCACCCGTAAACACACAGATATCTTCCATTCTCTGCAATCTTCCGTCTCCGTATGCCGGCGGATAGGCAGCCACGGTATTCACAATCCCACGTTTTTTGTTCAGAATCAGAAAAGAGCGCACTTCTGCCGCAATGTTTTCTGAGATGATCAAAAGCGGACGGCCCGCAGCCCGAAGCTGCTCCAAAAGCGGAACCAGCTCCTCTGCCCCGGAAATCACGGCATCTGTGACAAGAATAAAAGGATGCTCCAGTTCTTCCTGTAGGCTTCCGGGATCTGTCAGCATTTCCACGCTCAGGTACCCTTTTTCATACTGCATCCCTTCCGCGATCTCCAATGTTGTCTCAAGATCTGCCGTTTCCTCCACAGAAATTGTCCCCTCCGGCCCAACCTTCGCCATTGCCTCTGCAACCATTTCTCCTGCCGAAGCGCTTCCAGCAGCTACAGCTGCCACACAGCGGATATCATTTTCATTCCTGACCGGCACAGCCAGCTTCCTGATTGCCGCACAGGACAACTGTACCGCACCCTGAATCCCCTTTTTCAACTCTATAACATCTGCCCCGGCAACAATATTTTTTATGCATTCCCGCAAAATAAAATCTGCCAGGGTCACAGAAACGGCAGTGCCGTCCCCTACCAGCTCTTCCATTTTGGAAGCCGCTTCCCGGATCAGACGGATACCCATATCTTCATAAATATCCTCTGTTTTTACAGCCTGCAGTACAACCGATCCTTTTTTTACAACAAGCGGACGCCCCGGAGCTTCCATGATTATCGCGCTCCGCCCTCCGGGACCGAGAGTAACTTTTACCGCATCCGCAGCTACAGTAATACCTGACAACACTTTTTCTCTTATATCCTGCCCATAAAGAATATTATTCACCTGTAAATCCTCCGCCGCTTTTTCCTAAATACCTGGAGCATGTTTGAAAATCCATTCCCGCAATCTGTATCCCCACTTTGTGGAATGCCTCCTGCAGAAAGAAATTTTTAAACATGCTCCAGGGCAGACAAATTTTTGCCTGCCCCCAAAAGTTCTGCATTGTAAACGCTGCAATTTAAAGCTTATCAAGCTCATCAAGAAATGTTTCCAGTTCTTTTTCATCCATATGGTAGCCATGCTTATCCTCCGGATAAGCTCCGGTACGTACATCATTTGCCCACTGCCCATACGCTGTAGCCGCCCATTCAAAAAAGTTTGCGTATCCTTTTGCGTGAGACGCCGGGCTGGGCATCATATTAAAGGTATCAAAATCTACCATTTCGCAGCCGTCAGCCGCACCGCCTGCCGCAATGGAAATAACCGGTACCCGGAGTTTTTTTGCAATCGCATTGGTAACCTCAATAGGCGTCAGCTCAATCGTCATCGCCATCATACCATTTTCCTGATACTCGTAGGCCATTCTGGCTACTTTCATTGCTTCCTCAGCAGTCTTACCCATACGCTTATATCCGCCCTGTCGGTTCGTCTGCCATCCGGAAAGAGCCCCCACATGTCCGAATACCACCAGATAATTATCTGCCATATATTTCAGCGTTTCGTTGCTGATTCCCATCGGAAGCAGTGAATCTGCCCCGCAGTTCATATAATAGGAGCCATACTCCATTGCCTTTTCTTTAGAAGCGTACGTAGGCGTCTGCATATAAAAGTTAATATGGATATATTTTGCGGCACGACGTACGGTCTGAATCCACCAGGGAGCCATATCGATCTGCATCTGCGGATCCTGCATCCCATCGCCCGGAACAGTAAGTCGGCAAATATCGCAGCCTGCCATTTCAGCAGCCTGGGTAAAAAACTGATCGCGCCCTGCCGGACACATCTGCACAATGGGCGTGCCCTCATCCTTCAGCTTTTGAAGGTAATTAATAGATTTGCGACCCTTAACCACACGGGATGCCGATACCTTTTTATCTTCTTTTGTAATTTCAATACTCTTCTTTTCCTCTGACATAATAACACTCCTTTCTGCTGCAGTTTTGCATATGTTGTAAAGTATGGCGAACATTATTGTTTGCACCGTAGGTGTGAACAGTAACTGGCAAACGCCCGTCACGCGCTCAGGCAAACGCCTCCGTCAATAATAATCGAAGCACCGTTGACAAAACTGGACTCATCACTGCCAAGGTACACCGCAAGCGGCGCAATTTCACGGGGCAGCCCGATCGCCGGAAGTCCCGGATCATTCCCCAACGCATACCGGGCAGACTTTACCATCCACTCTTTTGCGTGTGCGTTATACCCGGTAGCACGATGAATCGCGTTTCCCTTTGTATTTATCTCCCCCATACTTTTGTTAATGTTTGTAAGCACAGGCCCGGGGCAGATGGCATTGCACCGGATTCCCTCGCGGCCATATTCAAAGGCAATGGATTTCATCAGTGCGTTGGCTCCCGCCTTGGACGCACAGTACGCCGGGCCTCCCGTCGCGCTCTCAAATGCAGCATTTGAGGTAATCATCACAATAGACGCACTGATTTGTTTTTCGAGAAAGTAATTCAGCGCCGCACGGGTAATTTTCATAGATGCCGTCAGATTCACAGTGATCATTCTCTCCCACAGTTCATCTGTCAGTTCAGCCACCGGCGTAAAGTTGTCCGCCACGCCTGCATTGTGGGACAGTACATTACAGGTACCGAAGGAATCTGCACACAGACGGACAGCCTTCTCACAGTCCTCCGCCTTCGTCACATCACAGGAAACGATCCGAAGGTTTTCCTTCCAGCCCTGCTTTTCGGCCTCTTTTTCCAATGTGCCAAGCGCCTCCATATTCCGTGCCGCGGCTACTACCTTTGCTCCCTCTTTCAGATAAGCAAGCGCAATCTCCTTTCCCATACCGGAGCTTGCCCCTGTTACAACTGCGGCTTTTCCTGTCATCCGATTTGCCACGTTAAAACCTCCCTTCACAGTAAAATGATTATCTGTCATTGTAAAATTCACCAGTTTTTCTCGAGAATCCTTTGTGTTTTCAGCATTTTTTACAATTTCACTTTATCATTTCTATTGCAAAAGGAAAATCCTTGTTTCTATGTATTTTTCAGTCCTGTTTCTACATAATTTTATGTAGTTATCCGTCCATGTGACATCCGTTTACTTTCCCAGAAACCGGACAAGCAGCTCCTGCATCGAGCTGATATCCAGCTTTTTATAAATATTTGCGATATGCCTGTACAAGGTGGACTGGCTGATATTCATGATCTCACATATGTCTCCGGTAGGAATACCCTCGCACAGACATGACACCACTTCTTTTTCTCTTTTCGTCAAGGTCTCCATTTCAATTCTTGCATCACTGCGACGTGCAATTTTTCTTTCAGGGCCGGACGTTAAAAAAAATTTGCGGTGTATATTGTCCAGATGCGGGGCAAGCATATTGAGTAGCTTTATCTCCTTTTCTGAAAAAGGAGTTTCACTGATCCGATCCAACGCCAATACCAGCCTGCTTTGTCCCCGGTTGTCAAATAAAGAAAAATCGAGAGAATACTGTACTCCCCTCGCCCCTATGCATTCCTTTATGAACTCATTTTCCGGCAATTGAGCCCAGATAATCTGCCTGATCTCTTTTGCATATCTTTTTTTATTCCGGTCTTTTTTCATCCCCAGATGAAAATTTTCCTGTATGGAGGCATAATATTCTTTATAAATATACCCCCACTTTTCATCAATTCCTATGAGACAGCAATCCATAACTTTGCCGGAAGCATTTACGAAAATCCCGGCAGCCTGTTCACAGGGTACCAGCTTTTTCAGATCAGCCAGCGTTCTGGTGCCAAATTGTGTATAGTCATCCTCCGCGCCCACGGCAAGGAAAAAAGAATCCAGCTTTTTCAGAGAAATATCCATTTCCTGCATTTTTCAGCCTCCTTAGTCCGTATTTTACATCCTGCATTATTTCCATTTTAGCACACAGGAGCAGTTTTTCCTATTCCGGCTATTCAAAAAATCAGATGATATACGAACTTTTTGCTGTGAGCAGCTATTTCTCTTTTATTTCTTTTGGTCATAATGTCTCTTCTTCCACTCTGTACATTGCTGAATGATCAGATTTCCCGCATATCCTGCCGCAAGTCCTACAAAAATGCCTCCCAATATATCGGTTGGATAATGAACATACAAATACAGTCTTGAAAACGCGATTAGGCACGCAAGGATCAATGCCGGTTTCCACAATTTTCTTTCCCCCGCAAAGTAAAGCGCCGCCACCGCCGCAAAAGAAGCTGCCGTGTGTCCTGACGGGAAAGAAAAATCATCCGGTCTTGCGATCAATAACTGTATCTGTGTGTTCACATCGCACGGACGTATCCGGGCAAACAGATTTTTCAATATTCCGTTACACACTACAAGGTCGATACACAGCGCAGCTATCATTACCAATCCGGTTTTCCTTGTTTCCGGGCCGAATGGCCATAGCGGTATTCCCTTGCGGGGATTTCCTGTTTTTGGAAGCAGCAAAAATATTACCGCCAGCACAATCCAGATGATTCCTGCGTCGCCCAATTTTGTGATAAAACACATGACTGCGTCGCCCACTGGCGTCCGGATACTTTGTATCCGGTCCAAAATCATAAGTTCTATATTACTTCCCATTCCCATCCGTCCCTTCCCCGTTTTCTCCTATAATGGCCGGAATCTGAAAGATCATCAGCATAATACCAAGAAAAATCACAGTTCCCACATTCACATTTCTCATCTTCTTTCCTTTATTATCTTCTTTCCTCGTGCTTTGGCCGGATGGCCATAGTGGTATCCCCTTGCGGGATTTCCTCTTTCTCCGGCCGGATGGCCATAGTGGTATCCCCTTGCGGGATTTCCTTTATCATCTGCATCCCTGCCACAAGCGCCACACCAATCACGCATGGCAATATCTGAAAATTCCCCAGATTCATCGCCGCTTTCGGTATCTCCAATGTGGTTGGTCCCTGTATGATCGCATAAAAAGAACCGATCATCATACCCAGGATCATGCATATCGCCTGCGGACGGAATTTCTCAAGACAAACCTTGATCGCTTTTACCACTGTCATTGCTCCTGCCAGCACACCGCATCCAAAAAACATCAGACACGGAAGATAAGAAAAATCTAATGAAAGAAATCCTTTCACCGCTGTAATCACCGGAATATACGCTCCAAAAATCAGAAGCAGCGTCGATCCGGATATTCCCGGCAGGAACATTGCGGAAATCGCGATCATTCCAATGAAAAACAGTTTCACTGCCAGTCCTGCAGAAAACTGTCCCAAATCCATAGAGCCTCCGCCGATTCTGCCATTTGCCCATGTAATTCCCACCACAAGCACAATTCCAATCAGGCAAAATAAAATCCCTTTTCCCACTTCCCAAAAGCTTTCCTTTCCCCCTTTCTGCCGCATGGCATCAAGGTATCCTTTAGGGTTTTCTTCTTTTATGATCAGCGGTATCGCTCCGGCAATAAACCCGATAAACAAAGAACTGACAGCGTAAATATGACTCTCAAATAATGTTGACAGCACAACTACCGCCATTGCCATTCCAATGATCCATCCCACACCTAATTTTGCCAGATACATAAGCGCCGATTTTTTCTCTCTCATTTTTCCAAATGCCAGATCATGGATGGAACCGATAAAGCGGTCATAAAATCCCATGATAAACGCTACGGTACCTCCGGATACCCCCGGCACACTGTCCGCTAACGCCATACAGAATCCATTTATTCCTTCTTTCAGCATATTAAAAAACCTCCTGTTTATTTTCTGCGGTTATCTTAACAACCAGCATTAAACAAACAAGAGGTAAATTCCTAAACAATTCCTAAATTTCTGTTATACTTTTACTTATTTAATCGGTATCCTGCGCCCCATACTGTCTCCAGAATCTGCGGATTTTTACTGTCGTCTTCAATCTTTTCCCTGATTCGGTTAATATGCACCATGACAGTCGCGCTGTCTCCTACATAATCATATCCCCATATTTTCTCAAAAATCTGTTCTTTGGAAAACACAATATTGGGATTCATGGCAAAAAACTTCAGAATCTCAAACTCCCGGTTGGGAAATCTGATTTCCTTATTCCCTTTATAGACCTTCCAACTGTTCACTAAGATACGGAGGTCACGGATTCTTATTTCCTCCGGCTCTTTGTCGCTTTCTTGCGGAGATTTTCGCAGCAAACGCTCATACTGCCGCAGATTTGCATGAACCCTCGCCACCAGCTCCGCCGGATCAAAGGGCTTTGCAATATAATCGTCCGCGCCAAGCCCAAGACCTCTGATTTTATCTACTGACTCTGTCCTTGCCGTAACCATAAGAATGGGAATGTCTATGGTATCCCTGATCTCCCTGCATACTTCATATCCATTTTTCCCCGGAAGCATCAGGTCAAGCAGCACCAGATCAAAATGCTCTTCCTGAAGCGCCGCTACTACCGCTGTTCCTTCTGTTACAATTCTTGTTTCAAATCCCGACGACTGAAGATAAGCCTCTTCCACCATGCTGATATCCTCATCATCCTCCACGATGAGGATTCTCTTATTGTCTGCCATGCTCAGTTACTCCTCTCCGGCAAGTATGAACCGCTGCGATTTGCTCTGCAACTTGCAACGCAGCGGGAAATTACACTTCCCTTAGTTCCAGATATACGGCAAGTCCATCTGCATTTTCCGCCCGGACGCTGCCGCCCATTGCCTCCATTAAATATTTTACAATATATAACCCCAGTCCGTTTCCTTCTTTTTTGTTTCTGGATTCATCTCCCCGGTAAAACTCGTCAAAAATGTAAGGCAGTTTTTCTTCCGGTACACCGACGCCATTATCCTGAAAACAAACACTTATTCCTTTTGGTGTTTTCTCCAGTTTGATTGTCATTCTAAGCGGCGTCGTTTCCCCATATTTCCTGCTGTTTTCCATAAGATTATCCAAAATCCGCTGAAACTGCTCCGTGTCAATCGATACTTTTGCTGTGATTCCTTGCGTATCTGCGGTAATTTCTTCCTGCAAGTCATCTCTCACTTCCTGTTTTCCTTTCACATATCCATCCGGGCGCTGGCGAATACAAGCTTCTTCAAAGCGGGCGCTGCGCGATAAGGTATAATTTTTCAGAAAGGCCGCAATTTCCACGGTCTGCATGGAAATCGGCATGTTCCCCGTCTCCATTCTGGACAGGTAAAGAAGCTGGTTTAAGAGCATATCCATATCTCCCGTCCGCCTGTATGCCGCCTGCAGAAATTTCTTTTGCTGTTCCGGTGCAGACGCAACGCCATCTATCAGCCCCTTAATGGTTCCTTTCATTGCGGTAAGCGGGGTACGCAGATCGTGGGAAATTCCTGCGATCATATCCGTCCTCGCTTTTTCATATTTCCGGTTCTTTTCCTGTTCCGCCAAAATGGACGCCTGCATATCATTAAAAGCGGCGCACACATTTTCAAATTCCAGTTCGCCCGTATATGCAATATCCTGTGTCAGATCATTTTTCCTGATCCTTTTTGCCCCCTCCGCCAGAGCGTCCAGCGGCTCCATGATGTGATCGGTCAGATTTTTTGTAAAAAGCTGGCTGATGACCAGAAGAACGATAATGCAAAGGATTCCGTCCGCTCCGAAAATTAAAATAAATTCATTTCTGTGAACAGTCCAGTCCTCCAGCAGATCGTCTAACCCATCCTCATCCATAACGCCCTCCACAGACGCCTGAAATTCTGCCTCAATGGATTCCGCATAAAATTTAATCACAAACAGATTGATTATCAAAAAAATAAACAACGTCACTACAACCATCAATGCGTTTGACAGAAATATCCTTCTTTTAACCGTTCTCTTTTCCATATCTGTTCTAACTCCATTCTC